>NZ_JBBMEP010000002.1:0-187659 GCF_040096475.1 Faecalibacterium faecis
GGCTGCGGCCGCTGCTCTTCTGTTTTTTCACGGGAGGGGCCGTAATGAAAACGCCCTGCTGCCCATTACATCTTTTCCCGTAAAAAGCGAAGGGGCTGTTGCCAAGAACTCCCTCAGTCACGGCTTCGCCGCGCCAGCTCCCTCACGGAGGGAGCCTGACATGACGGTAAGCTGTGAAGCCTCCATCATTGAGGGAGGTGGCATCGCGTAAGCGATGTCGGAAGGAGTTTGGCAACAGCCCTTTTCTATATTTTTAAATTTTTCAGTTCTTCTTACCAGTTAAAAACTCCGGCAGGGGCTTGCCCTGCTTGCGCCACTGATGATACTCGGCGGTGGCAGCGAACTCCACGTCACCGGCAGAGTTCAGGGCAGTCTCAACAGAGTCCTGCACCACGCCGATGATGAAGCCGACACCCACCATCTGCATGGCGACATCGTTGGAGATGCCGAACAGGGAGCAGGCCATGGGGATCAGCAGCAGGGAACCGCCGGCCACGCCGGAAGCACCGCAGGCACCCAGAGCGCTCATAGCGCTCAGCACGATGGCTGCAGGCAGAGACACCTGAATGCCCAAGGTGTTAGCAGCGGCCAGCGTCATGATGGTGATGGTGATGGCGGCACCGTCCATGTTGATGGTAGCGCCCAGCGGGATGGAGACGGAGTACATATCCTTGTCCAGACCCAGCTTTTCGCACAGGGCCATGTTCACGGGGATGTTGGCGGCGGAGCTGCGGGTGAAGAAGGCGGTCAGGCCGGACTCACGCAGGCAGCGGAACACCAGCGGATAGGGGTTGCAGCCCAGATAGATAAACATGATGAGGGGGGAGACGATGAGGGCCATGAACAGCATGGTGCCCACCAGCAGGGCCAGCAGCTTGCCGTACTGGGTAAAGATGGCAAGGCCGTTGCCGGAAACATTGGTGTAGACCAGACCCATGATGCCGAAGGGTGCCAGATTGATGATCCAGCGCACGATCTGGGAGACCGCATCGGCGGTGTTTGCCATAAAGGTCTTGGTGGTGTCAGAGCCGATCTTCTTCATGGCCACGCCGAACATGCAGGCCCAGAACAGGATGCCGATGTAGTTGCCGCTCATGATGGCACTGACGGGGTTTGCCACAAAGTTGGTGAGCAGAGTGCCCATCACTTCGCCCAGACCCTGCGGCACCACGTCCGACTGGGCAGCGTCTGCAAGCACGACCGTGACCGGGAACATAAAGCTGGTCACCACTGCGATGGCCGCAGCCAGAAAGGTGGTGAGCATGTACAGCCAGATGACCGTGCCGAAGCGGCGGTCCAGCTTGGAAGAGCCCTGTGCCAGAGCACTTGCCACGATCACGAACACCAGCACCGGGGCGATGCCCTTCAGTGCGCCAACGAACAGGCTGCCCAGTTCACCCACCCAGCCTGCACCGGGGGCCACCAGAGCCAGCACCGCACCGATGAACAGGCCGATCAGAATGCGAACGATCAGGCTGATGCCGTTGTAGCGGGCAACTGCCTTATTCAACGTTTTCATATAGACACTCCTCTTTCCTATTGTACGCCAATGGCGTACAGCTTCCTGTCTCTTACACAAGGACGGGTGTTATTATAGCACATACGGCAGAGAAATGAAAGCGTTTTCAGACATTTTTCGTTCACAAATTTGCATTCAGGTCGGTGTCCATGGGGGTCTTCCGTTGATCTGTATTTGTAGCAAGGACAGATTTGGTCATTCGCGGCTTTGTTCTCTCCGTCACCGTCGAGCGGCGCAGGGCAGAGCGAGCGGGGGCAAACAAAAAAGCCTGCGTGCGCAGTCCTGCATGGCAGGCTCTGCATCCGCAGACCGGGGCTCTTTGGGGGTGTATTCTGTTTCAACCCAGCGGCTGGGTGGGGGCAAGCTTCTGGTAGGCAAAGCGGGGCGAGCCGTCTGCCACATGGATGACACCGCAGCGGGTAAAGCCGTTCTTTTCCAGCAGATGCTGCATGATCTTGTTGTCGGCGTGGGTATCGGCACGCAGGCTCTGGCAGTGCTCCATGCTCCAGTCCAGCACTGCCGATGCCACGCCCTTGTGCTTTCCGGCCGATGCCAGACGGTGCACCGTGCCATAGGGCAGGGTATCGTCCAGCCACTGGCCGTCCTCAATGGCGGCGTAGGTGGGGTCCGCCCCCAGAATAAATGCAAATACGGCCTCGATCTGGCCGTTGACCACATAGAGGAACAACCGGTTCGAGTCGATATCCTCCTCCAGCAGTTCCTGCGGCGGGAAATCATCCCCCCACTGGGTCGGGTTGCCGGATGCCTTCATGACTGCACGTGCATGGGCGTAGATCTTCAGGATCTGGGGCAGATCCCCTCTCACTGCTCCACGAAACATTCATTCCACCTCGTCTTTTCTGCGCTGCGCTCGGTCCGGCACAGTACTTTGAGAATTGTTCTTATTGTACTACAAATTACCATAAAAATCCAGTTCCCGCACCAAAGTACCTTAAAATGCTCCAAAACGGCAAAAAGCAGGGGCTGCTGCACTTTCGGCTAAAACGATGTGCAGCAGTCCCTGCTTTTAGAGTAAGTACCTTATGCGCTGGCGCGGCCATGGCCGGTGCGCACCAGCCGGTATTCCCGCGGGCTGAGACCATACCGCTCGTGGAACAGGCGGTAGAAATAACTGGTGTTCTCGTAGCCCACCAGAGAAATGATCTGCTGGATGTTCATGTCGCTGCGGCGCAGCAGGCGGGCAGCGGTCTCCATACGGTGCTTTTGCAGCAATTCCTTATAGGTGCGTCCGGTCTGGGCACGCACGCACTCGCTGACATATGCCAGCGAAACGCCGTACTCCCGTGCCACGTTGGAAAGGCTTGCTTCGCGGTAATTCTGGGTGATCTCTTTGAGTGCCGCCTGCACCAGTGCTTCGCGGCTGACCGTTCCGGCCCTGACTTCCGGCAGGATAGGATTCGTCTGTGTCATCTGCGTTTCCTCCGTAAAGGGTGCGGCGGGCGGGGACTGGGGGATGTCGGACGCCCGCCGCACAGGGAATGGCGGCTCCTGCCGCCCTACACCTCAGATACGAACCGACGCACCGGAATATTGCAGAAAGCTAAAAAATTTTTAGTCAATTTTCGTTGTAGGAGTCAGACCCCTCTCAGTCACGCCTGACGGCGTGCCAGCTCCCCCGAAGGGGGAGCTTTATCGGCACGAACCGGTAGATGCTTAAAAGCTCCCCCTTCGGGGGAGCTGGCGAACGCAGTGAGCCTGAGAGGGTTTTCGTCTTACAGAAAAAGACCGCTTCCGCACCGGGCAGAAACGGCCTTTTTCAGGAGAAATAAAGAAAACACGAACCCTCAAAAATGAGGAAGGGAAATGCTCAGAACATGCTCTCGTCCTTATAGCGGCCGGTGCGCACGAACTGCACCCACTCGGCCACATTCACGGCGTGGTCGCCGATGCGCTCCAGATACTTAATGACCATCAGCAGGTCCAGCGCTGCGTCCACCTTGCCGGGGTCTTCGGCGATCTCCTGCGCCAGCTGATGCTTGATGGCGTTGAAGTCGTAATCCACCTCGTCGTCTGCGGCGATCACCCTGCGGGCGGCATTTTCGTCCTCTGCCGTCAGGGCATCGAGGGCATCCAGGATCATCTGGTGGGCCTTTTTGCCCATGGCAATGGCCTGACTTACCGCCGGGTCGCCCTCTTTGCGGACGGTGACAAGGTGGGGGATGATCTCGGCGATGTCGGCGGCATGGTCGCCGATGCGCTCAATGTCCGTGACCACCTTCATGGCAGTGGAGATGCGGCGCAGATCGCCTGCCACCGGCTGCTGACGCAGCAGCAACGTCATGCAGCGGTGCTCGATATCCCGCTCCATATTGTTGATGCGGGCATCCCCCTTCACGATGGCCGCAGCCGCATCGGCATCAGCAACGCAGAGCGCTTCCAGAGCGTTCTCCACGGCATCGGCAGAGTTGCGGCCCATTTCGGTCAGCGAATTTTTCAGCGATTCCAGATCGGTGTCGTACTGTTTACGGATACTCATAGCTGTTTCCTCCTTTAACCGAACCGACCGGAAATGTAGTCCTCGGTGCGTTTATCCTGCGGTGCGCTGAAGATCTGCGCCGTGGGGCCCACTTCCACCAGCTCGCCCAGCAGGAAGAAGGCGGTGCGGTCGCTGATACGGGCCGCCTGCTGCATGTTGTGGGTAACGATGACCACCGTGTAGTTTTTCTTCAGCTCACTCATCAGCTCCTCCACCTTCATGGTGGAGCCGGGGTCCAGAGCACTGGTGGGCTCGTCCATCAGCAGCACTTCGGGCTTCACTGCCAGTGCGCGTGCGATGCACAGACGCTGCTGCTGGCCGCCGGAAAGGCCCAGCGCGCTCTTTTTCAGGCGGTCCTTCACCTCGTCCCACAGGGCCGCGCCCCGCAGAGAGCTTTCCACCAGCTCGTCCAGCTCAGCCTTATTGCGCACGCCATGCAGCTTGGGGCCGTAGGTGATATTGTCGTAAATGCTCATGGGGAAGGGATTGGCCTTCTGGAACACCATGCCCACCCGGCGGCGCAGGTCTGTAAGCTGCATTTCCCGGGCAAAGATGTCCTCGCCCTTCAGCCGCACATCGCCCTCGATGCGCACATTCGGCACAAGGTCGTTCATGCGGTTGAGGGTCTTTAAAAAGGTGGACTTGCCGCAGCCGGAAGGGCCGATGAGAGCGGTGATCTCCCGCTCGCCCACGTCCAGCGAAATGCCTTTCAGCGCCTTGAAGTCGCCGTACCAGAGGTTCAGGTCTTTTGCCGATATCACCGGCACATTCGTGTTTTCCATAGAATACCTCATTGTTGAATTTCAACAGGAAGTTTACCGTTTCGACCCTTCCCGTGAAAAGGTAGATTTGAAAAATCCGCAGATTTTTCAAATCTACGAAATTAAAAATAATTTTCCGCTATTCATGGCCAGAGCGAATGCGGAGGCCATTTTGAACAGTAAAATCAAATTTTACTGTTTCTGTTTCAGCTTAGTCTTTGCCAGCCGCGCCGCAAGGTTGATGACCAGCACCAGCACCAGCAGCACCGCACCGATGCCCCATGCGGAAGCAAAATCGCCGTCCTCAAAGGCACGCAGGTACAGCAGCACCGACAGGGTAGCACCGTTGGAGGTGTAGGCTTTGGCCACGCTCTTGGCAATGACCTCTGCGGCACCGGCGGTGAAGAGCAGGGCGGCGCTTTCGCCCACGATGCGGCCCACAGCCAGAATGCAGCCGGTCACGATGCCGTCGATGCTGCAGGGCAGCACGATGGTGCGGATGATGTGCCACTTGCCTGCACCCAAGCCCATGGCACCCTCCCGGTAGCCCTGCGGCACCGTCTTGAGGGATTCCTGCGTGGTTCGGATGATGGTGGGCAGGTTCATGACCACCAGCGTGAGTGAACCGGACAGCAGACAGGTCTGGAAGCCCAGCGCCTGACTGAACACCAGCATACCCACCAGACCGTAGATGATGCTGGGGATGCCCGCCAGCGTTTCGTTGGTGAACTCAATGACCTCGATGAGCCGCCGGTTGGAGGCATACTCGGTCAGGTAGACCGCCGCGCCCACGCCCAGAGGCAGTACGATCAGTAATGTCAGCACAATGACATACAGTGTGTTGAGGATGGCAGGCAGGATGCCGTCGGTCTTTTTCAGCACACTGGCAGTGGTAGAAAGGAACTTCCAGCTGATGTGGGGGATGCCCCGCACCAGCACCATGCCGATAATACCGGCCACCAGCACCATCACCAGCACGGCACTGGCCCAGACCAGTGCGGTCATGACCCGGTTCCACATCTGACGGGAAGGCGAAAGGCCCTTATGCATCGCGGTCGCCTCCCTTCAGCACAACGTTCAGCACAACATTGATGATCATGATAAAGACGAACAGCACCAGCGCGATGCTGAACAGCGCCTGCCGCTGCAGACCGCCGGCATAGCTCATCTCCTTGGCGATGGCGGTGGTCAGGAAGGTGACGCTGCGGAAGGGGCTGTCCGGCATGTTGGGGCTGTTGCCTGCCACCATCATCACCGCCATGGCCTCACCGATGGCGCGGCCGATGCCCAGCACAATGCCTGCGGCAATGCCGCTTTTGGCTGCCGGAATGCTGATCTTGAACCATGTTTCGGTGTCGGTGGCACCCAGTGCCAGACTGCCCTGCTCATACTCCGGCGGCACGGCGTTCAGTGCCGTGACCGACACGGACACGATGCTGGGCAAGATCATGATGGAAAGCACCACGATAGCGCTCAGCAGGCAGGCACCGGAAGCCTTGCCGAAGGTCTTTGCCACGGCGGGCACCAGCACCTGCATGCCCAGCAGGCCGAACACCACGCTGGGGATGCCGGACAGCAGCTCGATGGCGGTGACCACCACGGTGCGCAGCTTGGGGTCGGCGGCCTTGGAGAGGAACACCGCCGTCAGCAGGCCGATGGGCACACCGATGATGGCAGCGCCCAGCGTGCCGTAGATGCTGGAAAGGATGAACGGCAGGATGCCGAACAGCGGCTGGGCTGCCGTGGAGGCCCACTTTGTGCCGAACAGGAATTGGAACAGGCCGATCTTGTGGATGGCCGGCACGCCGGAGATCACCATGTACACCGAGATGAGCACCACGCAGCCCACCGCCAGCATACCGCACAGGAAGAAGATGAAGTTCATCACCGCTTCCAGCCATTCGGCGGGGGTGCGGGGCAGCCGCACCCGGCTCAGATAGGATTTTTTGTTCATAGCTGAAATCCTTTATAAAAGCCGCGTCGGCCCGCAGAAACGACAGCCCGACGCGGCAGTACTCTTGTTCAGATGCGGGGCAGGCGGTTCACCGGGGAGCTTTCCCAGGCAAACCACCCGGTAATTACTCGTTCACCGGCACAGCACCTGCGGTGCGGATGAGGTCGGCAGCGTCCTTGCTGGTGGCAAAGTCCACAAAGGCCTGTGCCTGCTCCGACAGGGTCACGCTCTTGTTGGTGACGAACACGAAGGGACGCTGGATCTTGTAGCTGCCGTCCTTGACGGTGTCCTCGCTGCACTCCACACCCTCCACGGTGACCATGGCGACGGTGTCGCCCACAGCGGACAGGGAAGCGTAGCCGACGGCCAGAGGATTGGCCTCCACAGCGCTGATGACTGCGCCGGTAGCGGTCAGCTCCTGTGCGTACTTGCAGCTGTCCTTCACGTCCACGATGCTCTCAAAGCCATCGCGGGTGCCGGAACCAGCCTCGCGGCCCACCAGAACGATCTCGCCGTCGTCGCCGCCCACATCCTTCCAGTTGGTGATCTCGCCGGTGAACATCTGCTTCAGCTGGTCCACGGTCAAGTCTGCCACCTTGCTGGCCTTGTTGACAACGATGGCGATGCCGTCCAGAGCCACGGTGGTGCCGTCCACGTCGTTCTTCTCGTCGTCCTTCAGGGCGCGGGAGGACAGGCCGATGTCCAGCGTCTTATCGGTAGCACCGGTGATGCCTGCGCCGGAACCGGTGGGGTCGTAGCTGACGGTGACACCCGGCTCCACCTCGGCAAAGCCCTCGGTCAGGGCAGCGATGACGTTCTTCATAGAGGTAGAACCGCCGGTAGCCACATTGCCGGACAGGGTGCCTGCAGCGGTCTCAGCAGCGGCAGAAGAAGAGGTGGACTCCGCAGCAGAGGATGCCACAGTGGAAGAGGCTGCACCGCCGCAGGCGGTCAGAGCCATCGCTGCAGCAGCAGCGCCGCAGACAGTGATAAACGAACGACGAGTGATCTTTTTCATAACCCTTTTCCTCCAATAAATGCCGGAATGCATTTCCGGCCGATGTTTTCTTGTTTCTATGTGTTTTCCTTGGGAACGGCCTTATTGTACCGCACCGCCGTGTGCGCTGCGACCATGTACGCGCAAAATGGAGGTAAAGCTTTTGCACAGGCTCCGGCGGCTGTGTCAAGCCTGCGTAAAGCCGGCATGAAAAGCCTGTACTCAAATTTTACAAACAGGATAAATATGCCGAAAATACCATTTTCTGGCTGGGCAAAACGACAAAAAGCCCCGGGCACTCTTTCAAAGAATGCTCGGGGCAAAAGGGTCTGCGGGTCAAACCGTGGTAAGGGAAGGCAGGGTCTTGGTGGCTGCATAGCCGCCATTCTTCTTAACAAGGAACAGCGTCTCGCTGATGCCGTTGATGACGATCTTCAGCACCGCAGGCTGACCATTCCGGTAAGCTTCCTTGATTTCTGCATCGGGGAAGTTCAGCCTCAGATCTTTTTCCTCTGTGGCAAAGGGCTTGCCCAACATCGTGTCGGAGACAAAGAAAGTCCCGGCGGGGGATACCTGCTTCAGCTTTGCTGCGCCCACGGAAGCTTGGAACATGTCGCCGTACTGTCCGCCCTGCCAGCTGCCGCCGCCGGCGTCATAGCGCAGTCTCACCTTGCCGGTGATGGCACCCTTGTCCGTGCCGGATTCCGTGCCCAGATCCACATCCAGACCAAAGACCTTCACGGTGAAGGGTCCGATCTGGACCTCGTCGTCTGCCAGCTGACCGCTGCCGCCGCAGCCGACCAGCACGCCGGACAAAGAGATTGCTGCAGCCGCAGCTGCTGCGCTCTTCATAAAGGTACGCCGGGTCATTTTTTCTGCCATAATATTGCCCTCCTCTAAAAGCGTTTTTCTGTGCTTTTAGCGTACCACTTTTTGGGAGTCTGTCAACAAAAATATGGCAAAAAGGCGCTCTGTACACATAATTTGCATAGAGCGCCTTCTGCTCAGCAGTATTTTGTTCCGTCCGGGCAGTAGAACTGCACGTACTTCTGCCACTCGGTCTCGCTGATGGTGCGGCGGTAGCAGTCCACCAGGGCATCCACGGCCTGCCGGTCCGCAAAGGTACCGGCACCCGGGCAGTCCAGCACCAGAATGCGGAACCATGCATCAAACAGGTGCTCGGTGAAGCCGGTGTCCCGGGCCCCGCACCGGGAGTAAAAGCCCAGCCGCCGCGCAGCCATAGCTTCGTCCTCCGCCTTATCCGGGCATTCGGCCTCAATGAGGATGGCCTGCGCACCGCGCTCGTGCTGCGGCAGGTCGGCCAGCAGCTGCGCGCCCAGCCCTGCAGAACGGTATTCCGGCAGCACGGCAAAGTAATCCAGCTGGCTCACCCTGCTGCCTGCCGGGCGCACCATGAGCAGGTACGCCGCCAATGTTTCGCCGTCGAACACGCCCCATGTGTGGGCTGTGCCGTCCGCTTCGCTGTTCAGGATCATGCTCAGGGGCTTTAGCTCCGTGGGCGGAAAGTCCCGCCGCATTTCGTCCAGATAGACCCGCGTCAGTTCTTTTTCGTTCAGTTTCCGCCAGCTGTACACTTTGCTCATGGTTTTTCCTCCCGTATCTGCCTTTTGAACCAGTATAGCACACTCCGCGCGGGAACGCAAAAAGCCGCCGGGAGCGGCAGGCTCTGCCCTTCTCCCGGCGGCTTTTATGGGAATGCAGGAGCAACCAGTCTCCCGCACAAACTCCGTTCAGAAAGCTGTGTGCGTTACAGCATCTTCTTCAGCTCGTCGTACACGAACTGAACCTTGGTGCCGATGATCACCTGGCAAGCGTTCTTGCTGGGGCGGATGACACCGGCAGCACCAGCGGCCTTGACAGCCTTCTCGTCCACCTTGGCGTTATCCTTGACCTCAAAGCGCAGACGGGTTGCGCAGTAACCAACTTCCTTCACGTTCTCCTTGCCGCCGACAGCAGCCAGAACAGCGGAAGCGACTTCGGTATAGTTGTTGTTTGCCAGAACGACCTTCTTCTCGGCCTCTTCGTCCTCGTCCTCACGGCCGGGGGTCTTCAGGTCGAACTTGGTGATGGCAAAGTAGAACACTGCGTAGAACACCACGAAGGCTGCGATGCCCAGAGGAATGATCATCCAGGTCTTGGCAGCTGCGGGCAGGGAAGCAGAGAACACCAGGTCGGTAGCACCTGCAGAGAAGCAGAAGCCAGCACGGAAACCGGAGTAGTAGGTGATGACGGTGAAGATGCCGTACAGAGCAGCGTACACAACGTACAGGGGGAAGCACAGGAACATGAAGCCGAACTCGAAGGGCTCGGTAACGCCGCAGACGAAGGCGCAGATTGCAGCGGACAGAACCAGGCCGATGGCAGCCTTCTTGTTCTTAGCGGTCTTGACCATAGCCAGAGCAGCGCCCAGGACACCGAACATCATGCAGGGGAAGAAGCCGGACATGTACATACCAAGGCTCCAGCCCACATCAGCAGAGGTCTCGCCAGCCCAGAAGTGGCTCAGGTCGCCCAGACCGATGGTGTCGAACCAGAACACGTTGTTCAGAGCGTGGTGCAGACCGGTGGGGATGAGCAGACGGTTCAGGAAGGCGTAGATGCCGGCGCCGATGCCGCCCATGCCAGCGATGCCGTTGCCGATTGCGACCAGAGCGTCGAAGATGACGGGCCAGACGAACAGCAGAACAACGGACACCAGAATGGAGATCAGACCGGTAGCGATTGCAACGAAGCGCTTGCCGGAGAAGAATGCCAGCCAGTCAGGCAGCTGGATATCCTTGAACTTGTTGTAGCAGGCAGCGCCCACAACAGCGGCCAGAATGCCGATGAAGGAGTTGCCGGCGACCTTCTGGAAGGCGATGTAGGTAGCAGTGCCTTCTTCCAGGTGACGGACCATGCCGACCACACCGGGGTTCAGCAGCTGCTGCATCATCAGGAAGCTGACCAGACCGGCCAGACCTGCGGTGCCGTCGTTGTCTGCAAGGCCGACAGCGGCACCAATGGCAAACAGCCATGCCATGTTATCGATCAGAGCGCCGCCTGCCTTGACCAGCAGGAAGCCAACGGTATATGCTGCGCCGGAGGTTGCTGCACCGGGAACGCCCATAACGCCCGGAGCAAGGGCATAACCAAGACCCATCAGGATGCCGCAGATCGGCAGGACCGCGACGGGAAGCATCAAAGCTTTGCCCAGTTTCTGGAGATACTTCATCATAAAGCACATTCCTCCTTAAGAAATGTTTGTGTTTACAGACGCCTCTGGTTGCAGGCCGTCCATAATTCCGTAATAGAATAGTAACATATTTCCGCAAAAAAAGAAAGTCCCTTTCGCCTTTTTTCTATCAAAATGCATCAAAAGTCCTCATTTGGCAGTTTTTCAGTCGATAATTTTTGGGTTTTCCGCACAAGGGTCGTCTTTGTGTTGAAAATTCTTTTCTTTTTACGTACATTTTGCCCAAAGGCTTGCATCCCACAGCCGAATCGGGTACTATACTATTATAAAGAACATGCGCCCTCTCAGGCCGCTTCGCGTCCAGCTCTCCCAAAGGGAGAGCCCTTGGCAAAACCGCAAACTTTGCATGGACTGCCAAAGCCTCCCACTTTGGGGGAGGTGGCATTGCGCAAGCAATGACGGAGAGGGCGAGGATGCAAAATAAAAGGAGACAGCATTATGGAATGGACTGATATCCGCCTGACCGTGGCCAAGGCCGACGCCGACAACGCCGAAGCCGTTGCCACCATGATCGCCGAGGGCGGCATCTATATCGAAGACTACAGCGACATCGAACAGCAAGTGGCCGAGATCGCCCATGTGGATCTGATCGAGCAGGAGCTGCTGGACAAGCCCCGCGATACCGTTATCATCCATATGTATCTGGAGCCGGGCGCTTCCCCCGTGGAGACGCTGGCCCTCATTGCCGCCCGCATGGAAGCTGCAAACATCGCCTACACCGTGGAGACCGAGGGCGTGGAGCAGGAGGACTGGCAGAACGGCTGGCGCAAGTATTATCACCCCCTGGAGATCGGCAAACGGCTGGCCGTGGTGCCCTCGTGGCAGCAGTACGACACCGACCGGGTAAAGCTGATCCTTGACCCGGGCCTTGCCTTCGGCACCGGCGGCCACGAGACCACCAGCCTGTGCATGGAAGCGCTGGACGAGCGGGTGACCGGCGGCGAGCGGGTGCTGGACATCGGCACCGGCAGCGGCATCCTTGCCATTGCGGCGCTGAAGCTGGGCGCTGCCGTGGCCGAGGGCGTGGACATCGACCCTGTGGCGGTGCGCACCGCAGGCGAGAACGCCGCGTTGAACGGTGTGCAGGACAAGCTGACCGTGCTGGTGGGCGACCTTTCCGATAAGGCCAGCGGCAAATACGACATCATCACCGCCAACATCGTGGCCAACGCCATCCTGTCTCTGGCTCCTGCCGTGCCGGGCCTGATGGCGGAGGGTGCCACCTTTATTGCCAGCGGCATCATCGACAGCCGCAAGGACGAAGTGATCGCCGGGCTGGAAAAAGCCGGCCTTGCCGTTGTGGAAGTGAAGGAGAAGCGCGGCTGGGAGTGCATCGTCTGCAAGAAAGCGTAAGGAGATTTTATGCCGCACCGTTATTTTACCACCGAGATCTCTGACGGCACCGCCACCCTGCGCGGGGCCGATGCCCACCATCTTGCCCGCGTGATGCGCGCAAGGCTGGGCGATACTGTCATTCTATGCGACGGCAATGCCGTGGAATACACTGCCACCATCACCGGCTTTGGGGACGAGTGCGTGGAGTTCCGGGTAGAGCCGGGCTATCCCAGCGCCGCCGAACCCAGCGTGGAGGTCACTCTGCTGGCCGGCTACCCCAAGCAGGACAAGCTGGAGCAGATCATCAAGCACGGCGTGGAGCTGGGCGCAGCCCACATCGTGCCCTTCTTCAGCCGGTACTGCGTGGCGGCCCCCAAAAAAGAGGAGCAGAAGAACGAGCGCTACAACCGCATTGCGGCGGAAGCCGCCAAGCAGTGCGGCCGGGGCATTCTGCCGGATGTGGCCCTGCCGCTGGCAAACTTCGGGGCCGTGTGCCGCACCTTTGCACAGTACGACCTTGTGCTGTTCTGCTACGAGTGCGGCGGCGCGCCCCTGCGCGACCTGCTGGCCGCAGCAAAGCCCGCCGATGGTGAAAAACTGAAAATCGCCATCGTGACCGGTGCCGAGGGCGGCTTTGCCGCCGAGGAAGCCGAGATGGCTGCAAAGGCCGGTGCCAGAACGGTGGGCCTTGGCCCCCGCATCCTGCGGTGCGAGACCGCCCCGCTGGCCGTGCTTGCTTCGGTAATGACCCTGACGGGAAATCTGGAATAATGCTTTGTGCTGCCCGGCAGCGCCTGCGGGCCTTCCGGACAGCAACAAGGGGCCGCTCCCGGAAAGGAGCGGCCCCTTGTTTTTTTATTGTTCCGCTGTGCAGACGCAGGGCAGATCAGTCAATGAGACCCTTGTCCTTTGCATTCTGCCAAGTAAGGCAGACGCGCAGCTTGCTGACCGGGAAGCACGGATGGAACTTGTTGTTGTCCTCGTCGAACTTCATCAGCTCCTGCTCCACCATCCAGTGTGCAGCCTTCTGGGCATCGGTGTCGGCGGCGTCAATGTCCGCATACAGGTCCTCATCGGTCATGTTCTGCGGCTCCGGCTTGCCTGCACGCTCCCAGACCAGCTCTGCCAGCTCGATGCGGTCAGACGGCAGGGGGAGGCCCTGCATGTTCATCAGACGGTAGATGCCGGTGCCGGTCTCATAGGCACCCAGGATTACAGCGCCGCCGATGATGACACCGGGCAGGACGGGGTCCACGGGGCCCACCGGGTCCACCGGGTCTACCGGGTCCACAGGCGGCTCCACGGGGTCCACGGCTTTGTACACGGCTCTGACCGTCACGTCGCCTTTGGGCATTTCAAAGTTCGCCGTGGTATGGTCCTCCTCATTGGGGAAGCTCAGCAGGTCATTCATTTCATTCTGTACAACGCCGTTCAAGATCACGATCCCGGCCCAGCCTGCGAACTTCTGTCCATCGGGGGCTGGGTCTGCGGTCAGGGTGACCGGGGTGCCTTCGTAGATCTCGTCATTGGGGTCAACCTTAGTGTCAACGCCCCCGACCTTGATCGTTGCCGTGGCATCCTTGGCGGTCAGGGTGTAGCCGGGTGCCCGTTGGGTCAGGTAATAATAGTGCTGTGCCTTGTCATACGCCACGCGGTAGCTCTCGTTCTGGCCCTTAAGGTGCAGCTTGTTTGCATTGCCTGCGACCGTGAGCTGACGGCCTTCTTCCGGGTCGGCAACCTTGATGGTGGTTTGGGTGGTAAAGGTATCGCTGATGGTGATCTCCTTGTCGGACTCGAGGTAAATATCGCTCTCGGTCCCCTCAAACGTGGCACTCTTCAGCTCTGCGGAGGCGTTGCTGCCCTGACCGAGATAAATGCCGTATTTGCTGTTTTTGATCGTGCAGTTATCAACGACCAGCTTGCCGCCGGCCTGATCATCGTAATCCGACCCTGCCGGTTCGCCCGAAGAAATGGCAGCATTGCCGCCCGTGCAATCCACAGTGGCACCATTGACGCTCAATGTGCCGCCGTTCCATACCTTCAGTGCAGGGGACTCGTAGTTAATAGGCTCATGGTTGATATACTCGTTGGTGTTGGTATAAGTACCGCCGAAAAGGTTGGCGGTGGCGCCCGTCACAAACACATCGCAGTAGGTTCCGGTGACATCAGCATTTGTGACGTTCAGCGTTGCATTATCGGAGGCGCGCAGCGTCGGACGTTGTATGAATACCTCGACGTCCTTATTGCGGGAGTAAGAGCCGCCGACGACATCGACCCAACTGTTGTTGGTGCTCAGGACCCAGCCCGCGCCGGAGGCTGTCACATAATTGAAGGACGATTTGGGGGAATTCATGATCATAAACGTCGCGCTGTCGCTATCGTGGCAGTCGTAGGTGCCGCCATTGACGGTCACATTGGCTTTATCTGTTTCAATAGCACACTGGATGGTTTTCAGGGTGAGATCGTCAAACGTCCAGCTGCCGCCGCACAGATAGCATGCGGAGATGTCGTCACACTGCCAGTTATAGTTGCCGCCGTGAAGCACTGCGGTGCCCGTGAAGCTGTTTTCGGCATAGAAGCAACGGCTGAAGGCGAGGCCCCCCTCTGCCGTCGTGATGGTCTGCCCCTCAGCGTTGACGGTCACGCTATTGGCTCTGCGGACTGTAATAAAGTTCGCACAGTCGTCTTTATTCCCATCCTTCTTATCAAAGGTCGTATCTCCGGTGACGTTGATGACCACATCGGCGTTCTCAGCGTCGATCACGATCCCCTCTTTATAGGCACCTTCCTCTGTATCGGCATTGCTCATGGAATAAACGTTGCTGCCGCCATGCTTTGCAATGAAATCCTCGTTGATGATCTCGCCGCCGTGCAGGGAATATACCGCTGCAGGCGCATCGGAATTTTCCTGTGCGCTCACATTGCCTTCAAATTCTGTACTTTCCTCCAGAGCAAATGCGCTCACGGGAAGGACAGAGGTCATCATGCAGCCTGCAAGTACCGCACTGATGAGCCGTGTGCCAAACTTCTTCATAAAGATGACTCCTCTCTCGCTTTTTTCGTGCATGCAGGCTTTTTTCGCCTGCCCGCACGTTTTAAACATTTAAAGTATAGCACTTCTGCAACAAGGCGCAATCTTCATTCTGTACGAACCTTTTAGATACCCCCCCCCCGTTTTTTCGTGCGTTCTGTAAAAAAATGGAAGAGAAAATGCTTTCGCAGCCGCAGAAAAAACAGCCCGGAACGACCCACAGATCGTTCCGGGCTGCTGTGTCAAAAATGGTTTGGAGCGTCAGAGCTCCAGCAGAGCTTTCTTCACGTTCAAAAGGTTCTGCGGGCTCACCGAGAAGCTGCGCAGGCCCAGCTGCAAATACTGCACCGTGTTGGCCGGGTTGCCCACCGCAAGGCCGCAGATGGTCACCGGCACATTGCGCACCTTTGCGGCATCCAGCACCATAGTGATAAGCTTTTTCATGGCGCTGCTGGCCGGGCGGTAGTAGTGCTCCGCGCTGGCAAGCTCCCGGTCGGCGGCGTGGGTATACTGGGTCAGGTCGTTGGTGCCGACCACAAGAAAATCGACCCCGTGCTCTACAAATTCCTCAGCGGTCAGGCAGGCAGCGGGTACGCTGAGCATCACGCCGAACTTTGTATCTTCGTTGAACGCCACGCCGCGCTCCCGCAGGTGCTCGCGGCAGCGCTCCACCACACGCATGGCTGCGTCCCAGTCCTCCACATTCGTCACCATGGGGAACATCACCCGCAGCGGGCCGCGGGCGGCGGCGCGCAGCAGCGCACAGAGCTGCGTCTCGAACTGGTGGGGCTGGCGCAGACTGTTGCGGATGCCCCGCAGGCCAAGCTTGGAAGACTGCAGGCCCTGATAGGCGTCGGAAATGGTGCGGTCTGAGCCAAAGTCGAAGGTGCGCACCGTTACCGGGCAGCCCTTGGCGGCAGCAAGACAGGAGCAGTAGAAGAAATACTGTTCCTGCTCGTCCAGAATGCGGCCCGGCAGCATCATGTAGCCGGTGCGCAGCAGGCCCACGCCCTGTGCACCGGACTGCATGGCCGTGTCGATGTCCTCCGGCCCAAAGCAGTTGGCCAGCAGCTCAAAGGGCTGGCCGTCCTTTGTCCTGCTGGGCAGAGCATGCAGCTGCCCCATCTCTTCGTTCTCCCGCTGCAGCTCGCAGATGCGGGTCTCGGCCTGCTGGCGGGCGGCAGCGTCCGGGTCCAGCGTGCACTGGCCCCCGGTGGCATCCAGAATCACGGTGCGGCCGTCGCAGTCGTCCAGAAAATCCCGGCCCACCTGCACGATGCCCGGGATATTCATTGCCCGGGCAATGATGGCCGCGTGGCTCTGGCCGCTGCCCTCTGCCGTGATGATGCCTAAAATCATGCCGGAGGGCACGCTGAACAGGTCGGTGGGCATCAGCCGCTCTGCCGCAAGGATCACCGGGTGATCCAGCGCCAGCCACATGCGAGGGCGGTTGGTGATGATGTTGATGACCCGGCGGCTTGCGTCGAGGATATCCACACTGCGCAGCTGCATGTAAGGGTTGTCCTTCATGTTGGCCAGCTGGTCGGCGTAGCGCTGGCCCACCTGATTCATAGCCGCTGCCGCGCCAATGCCTGCATTGATGCAGAAGCGCACCTCGTTCATCATGCCCTCGTCGTCCAGCATCATGCTCTGGAACTGGAAGATGGCCTGCTCGCTGGGTGCGGCACGGTCTGCCATGGATTCCAGCTCGTCCTGCGCCGTGCGGATGGCATCGGTGAGCAGCTGCAGCTCCCGGGACGGTTTAAAGGGGCCCACGGTCGTGGTCTCCACATGGTGCTCCAGACGGCTCACCTGCCCCAGCACAAGGCCGGGAGAAGCGCAGGAACCTTTATACACTTTCATGTTCGGTCACCTCCGGCAAAAGCTCGGCTTCCGGCGTGGTCAGGGTGCGCCAGACCAGCGCCTGCAAAAAGGTATTGGGCAGCAGCGCGGCCAGTGCGGCCCGCGCCGCATCGGCACTGCCCTCAAACAGCGGTGCAAAGCTCTGCATCCGTGCCTGATCGCACTTTGCAAGGAATGCATCGCACAAAGTATGGGTGGTGTAGTAATGGGCCGGGTCCACACCGGCATCTTCCGCGGCGGCTTCCAGCGGGGCAAGGTCGGCATCCTTCATCTTGGCCAGCAGCAGGGCCGCATCCGCCGTCAGAGTGACCGGGTATTTCTCCCGCACGGCCTTTTGCACCCGCTCAAATTTTGCGTGGAACGCAGCAGCGTCCGCGCAGCTCTGGGCATCACAGGAGACAGCATAGGCACACCCCCGCAGATATCCCATAGCGCGGCGGGTATCATAGTAGCCCAGCTCGATGTTGCGGCGGGCGGTGTCGGGGTCAAAGTGCAGGATATCGCCCAGCTCCCAGTAGCTGCGCACCATCACGGTGGGCAGGCCGGTGAGGTTGGGGCGGGTGATGCCCACGCCTTCCAGATCGACGCACACCAGTTCATCCGCGCCCATGCGTTTGGCAAGACCGGTGGGCATGTTGTCGCTGTAGCCGCCATCCAGAAACTTGACCCCGTCGATCTCCCGCGCACGCAGCGCCGGGAAGCAGGCAGCGGAGGCCATCAGGTAGTCCTTGACCTTTCCTGCCGGGATCTCGTCCAGCGTCAGCTCCCGGGGCTTTAAGCCCCGCTGCTCCACCGTAACAAGGCCAAAGCGGATGGGAGCCGCGCGCAGGGCATCCTCGTCCAGAACCCGTTCCACGATCTCTTCCAGCGGGGTCACATCCATGCCGCCGGCTTTCACCACGCTGCGCAGGAACTGGTGCAGGGCCGAAAGGTCGGCATCCTCCTCCGGCAGCTCCATCACATCCTTGCTGCGGATGGCCAGCCACATATCGCGGGCCGTCTCGTACTGGTCCAGCACGAACATGGCACCGTTCAGGCTGCCAACGCTGGTGCCGGTAATGATCTGCGGGTGCCAGTCCAGCTCCATCAGCGCGCGCCACACACCCACCTGATAGCTGCCCCTGGCTCCGCCGCCCGCCAGCACCAGAGCTTTGCACGGCGCACTGCGATCATCCATTGCATCCGCCTCCTTTGATCGTTTCCGGTTTTGTTCAGATTATAGCATATTTCCAGAGAAATTTCTTCCGTTTTTTGTAAATTGATGCCTTTCTCCCGGCAAAGAAACATGGTATACTTGTCAGGATTTCAAAAGGAGGCATTCTAATGCACTGCAAGCAATGGATCTTTGATATGGACGGCACCCTGACCGACAGCATGACCGTGGTGTGGGAGGGTGCCCCCGACGCACTGCTGCGCCGCTATGGCCGCACCCCGCGGGGGGATCTGCGCGCCACACTGCTGAACATGGGAATGCAGGAGGGCGCACAGTATCTGATCCGGGAGTACGGCCTGCCGCTGACCGAGGAAAGCTATTTTTCCGTGATGCGCGAGGTGATCGCCGAATTGTACGAGACCGTGGAGCTGAAACCCGGCGTGCGCACGATGCTGGCAAAGCTGCAGGCCGAGGGCGCACGCATGTGCATCTGCTCCAACACCTGGGCCGAACAGTGCCGCACCGTGCTTACCCGGCTGGGCATCGCGCAGTATTTCTCCTTCATCGTGGAAGCGCAGGGCGTGCTGCACAAAAGCCGCCCGGAGGTGTTCTTTGAGTGCATGAGCCGTCTGGGCGGTGCAGACCCCGCCGCCTGCGCCGTGTGCGAGGATGCCGTATACGCCGCCGCCACCGCCCACAAGGCCGGGTATTACGTCATTGGCATCGCAGACCGCACCTCTGCCGCCGACGAGCCGGAGATGCGCCGCATCTGCAGCCAGTTCGTGCCCCGGTGGGATGCGCTGGACTGGACACGTGTGTAATAAAAAAGGGCCGCAGCGTGCGGTTCTTTTCTTTATCTGATCCTTCTTTGCTCTTGCATTTTGTGCGCAAGAAGAGTATGATATTATAAATAGGACTGCCCCAAAGGGGAAGTGTCCTCATTTGTAAGAATACACTCTGTGATTTTTAATATAAAGGTATAATATCCGTAAAGAGGAGACCTTCCGTCATGAACAACCCACTCGTCAGCATTATCGTGCCTGTGTACAACGTGCAGAATAGTGTTGCCCGCTGTCTGGAGAGCATTTGTGCCCAGACATGGAAGGATATCGAGGTCATTCTGGTCAACGACGGGTCCCGGGACGAAAGCTTTTCCATCTGTGAGCAATTCCGTGAAAAGGACCCCCGCATCGTTCTGGTGGACAAATCCAATTCCGGTGTGTCGGAGACCCGCAACTGCGGCATGTCCCTTGCAAGGGGCAAGTATGTGCAGTTTGTGGACAGCGACGATTATCTCGACCCTGATTTTACCGAGCGGCTGGTGACTGCTGCCGAAGCGAACAACGCCGATCTGGTCATTGCACCTTACTGGATGGTGATTCCCGCCAACTCTTCCAAGGCCACGCAGGCACTGGAAAACCTGCAGGAGAACCTTGGCATCGATACCGAGAAAAAGCCTGATGATATCCGTGAATACGGCTTCCTGCCCGAGGGCATCTACGACCGCGATACCTTTGCCCTGCGCCTGATGGAGAAGCCCGCATCCTTCTTCTACAGCGTGCTGTGGAACAAGCTCTACCGCCGGGATATTCTGGCAGACCATCATCTTCAGTTCACCAGCGAGGTGCGCTGGGCCGAAGACCTGGTTTTCAACCTGGAATACATTTTGTACGCCAATGTTTTCGTATCCATTTCCAAAGCGGGCTACCACTATGTGCAGAACCCCCAGAGCATCTGCCACACCCAGATCAATCTGGCTTCCATCGTGCAGAACAAACTGCAGGTGTTCCGCTATTACAAGGAGCTGTACACAAAGCTGGGCCTGTACGATCAGGTGCAGCCGCAGCTGTATAAATTCCTGACCGCGTTCTCCGAGAACGCCTATCCCTCCGGTTCTCCCCAGAAGATCATCATGGACATGGCCAACCACTGGGGCTTTGGTGTTCTGGATGCTTCCGACAAGGAAAAGAAACACAAAACCGAACCCGATGCCTGACCTCCGGGCACGAAAAAAAGAGCCGTGAAAGCGGCTCTTTTTTGTTTGCCATTTTACCGGTCGATCCAGCTGCGGAAGGCTTCGCGCACTGCGCCCTCCCGTCCGCGCGGGATGGGGATGCGCGCACCGCTGCACATCTGCAGCTCGCCCGCCGTCAGCAGCTGTGCCGCCGCCAGATTGACCACATAGGAGCGGTGCGGCTGCAAAAAACGCCCGTCTTCCAGCAGCGGCTTTGCTACCTCGGCAAAGGACACCCGCAGCGAAAGGGACACCACATCCTCGCCGCTGAGCAGATGGAAGTGCACCACATGGTGGGTGCACTCCAGATATTCGATCTGCGCATAGGCCAGCGCCCGCAGGCCTTCGGCGGTGGCAACGGTCATTGCCGGGCCGTACTCCGGCTCGGTGGCGCGGGCAAGCAGGGCCGAAAGCTCCTGCTGGTGCACCGGCAGAAGCAGATACTGCATGGCATCCACCCGGAAAGCACTGTAGGCGTGGGCCGGTGTGCGGGCCGCAAAGGCCAGCGGAGCCCTGCGGCCCCGGCGGCGCAGCTCCACAGCCGCCGAAAGCCCTGCCGGGGCCGCTACAGCGCCCAGCTCGATGAGATACAGGTCAAACCGTTCTCCCTCGGTGTCCCGGCGCAGCAGCGCATCTGCATCCGGCAGCTGCTGCACGATGCACGCATCCTGCCGCCGGGCAAAATATTCCATGCACTGGCGTTCCAGCCCGCTGCGCAAGGCCGCGTCCGGGCTGCATACCGCAATGTGAAATACCATCTCACATTCTCCTTTCCGCCAGCCGCCCGCCTTGATTTTTGCGCAGGGCTGGAGTATGATAAATAAAACTTTGCTGCATCGAAAAAAGAAAAAACGGAGGGACCCGCCATGCCGCAGCCGCTTGTCAGCGTTATTGTGCCCGCCTATAACGCGGCGGGCTTCATCTCCCGCTGTGTGGAGAGCATCACATCCCAGAGCTACCCGGAGCTTGAGATCCTTCTGCTGAACGACGGCTCCACCGACGACACCCTTGCTGTCTGCCGGAAGCTTGCTGCCGCCGACAGCCGCATCCGTGTGGTGGACAAGCCCAACACCGGCGCAGCAGACACCCGCAGCTGCGGCCTTGCCCTTGCCCACGGCGAATACATCCAGTTTGCGGACAGCGACGATCACCTGCTGCCGGGCTGCACCGCAAACCTGGTGGCTGCTATGCAGCGCAGCCATGCCGACCTTGTGCTGGCTCCCTACCGGATGATGGTGCCCCGCAAGGATGGCGGCTATGACACCCGGGAGTACAGCCTGCTGCCCGCCGGGGTGTACAACAAGGTGGATTACCTGTGGCAGCTCACCGGCAATGCCGCTGCCTTTTACTACGGCGTGCTCTGGAACAAGCTCTACCGCCGGGATCTCATCCAGATGGCGCACATCCGGTTCGAGCATGTGGTATACGCCGAGGACCAGCTGTTCAACACCCGGTATCTGCAGGTGGCACAGCGGTTTGCCGCCATCGACGAAGCCGCCTACTGCTACATCCAGAACCCGCAGAGCGTATGCCATACGCAGGTGAGCGCGGCGGACATGCTGCGCCACCGCAGCCGGATGTACCACACCTACAAGGAACTGTGCATCCAGCTGGGCGTGTACGATAAATTCCGCCTGCGGCTGCACGGCATCTATCTGAGCCTGTTTGAAAGCCCTCTGCCCAACGGCCCGGTGCAGAAGCTTTCCGACGCATTTGCCCGCACCCACAGCCGCATCTGAGAAAAGGAGAACCTATGGAATTTCCCCTTGTAAGCATCATCGTGCCCATGTACAACACTGCCGGGTGCATTGCCCGCTGTGTCAAAAGCATTTGCGCTCAGACTTATAAAAGCATTGAGATCCTGCTGCTGAACGATGGCTCCACCGACGACACCCTTGCCGTCTGCCGCGCCCTTGCCGCCAGCGACCACCGCATTGCACTGGTGGATAAAACCAACACCGGCGCAGCGGATACCCGCAATCAGGGCATTGCGCTGGCCCACGGCAAATACATCCAGTTTGTGGACAGCGACGACTG
Source organism: Faecalibacterium faecis (assembly GCF_040096475.1). Classification (NCBI taxonomy): domain Bacteria; kingdom Bacillati; phylum Bacillota; class Clostridia; order Eubacteriales; family Oscillospiraceae; genus Faecalibacterium; species Faecalibacterium faecis. The sequence continues at coordinate 22,415 of NZ_JBBMEP010000002.1, forward strand.
GCTGGCCCCCGATTTTACGGAAAAGCTGGTCTCCGCCGCCGAGGCCCACACCGCCGATCTTGTGATCGCGCCCTTCTGGATGGTGTACCCGGAAAACTATGTGGAGCACATCCGCCCATGGGAAAAGGCGCTGCAGCATGTGCTCCAGCGCAATCCGCCCCGCACCCGGGCCTATGGCTATCTGCCTGCCGGGGTGTACACCGGACAGGAGTACGCAAAGCATCTGATCCAGAAGCCGAACACCTTCTACTATGGCAGCCCCTGCAACAAGCTCTACCGCCGTGACCTCCTGCGGAAGCACAGCCTCCATTTCCGCAAAGAATTGTTTGCGGAGGATCAGCTGTTCAACACCGAATATCTGCGCTATGTGCGCACCGCCGTTTCCATCCCGGACATCGGCTATTACTACCTGCAGAACAGCCAGAGCGTCTCCCACTCCAGAGTGACCACCGCCGACATCCTTTCGCTGCGGCGGCGGGTGATGCTCCTGTACCGGGACATCTACACCGAACTTGGCATCTACCCGGAAACGCGGGCGGCCATCCTGCGTTCGCCCTTTGGCGAAAACGAGTTCACTCTTCCGCCGCTGGACACCCCACAAACGCACTGCTGCAAGCTGTGACCCTATAAAAAGCACCCGGCTGCCGCCGAGAGCCGCTCTGGCTCCTGCACGGCTCCGGGTGTTTTTTGCGCTTTCTCAGCAGCCGATGGCGGCACACTTCTCCGCCAGCCAGCTGCGCTCTTCGTCGTTCAGGTGCGGTGCCAGCTTTGCAAACACCTGACGGTGGTAATCGTTCAGCCATGCGATCTCGTCCTTATCCAGCACACCGGGCAGGATGGGAGAGGTGGCAATGGGCACGAACATCAGCGGTTCAAAACCAAGGAAGGTACCGTACTGGTTATCGGCCTTGTGCACGCACACCAGCTCGTTCTCGATGCGGATGCCCACGAGGTCAGTCTCGTAAACGCCCGGCTCGTCGGTGACCACCATGCCGGGACGCATCCGGGTGGTGTTGCGGCTGTTCAGGGCATGGGGGCCTTCGTGCACGTTGCCCACAAAGCTGACGCTGTGACCGGTGCCGCAGCGGTAGTTGATGAGGTGCCGCCACAGCGGTTCCCGGGCAATGGTGTCGATCATCTTACACTCGCAGTAATCCAGCCAGACGGCTCTGGCAAGGTCGATGTGGCTCTGCAGAGTCCATGTGTAGAAGCGCTTTTCGTCCTCGGTCAGCGGGCCAAGCGGGTAGGTGCGGGTGATGTCGGTGGTGCCGTCCATGTAGGTGGCACCGCTGTCCACCAGCAGAAAGCCCTTCTTTTCCAGCACAGCGTGATCTTCCGGGGTGGCGTGGTAGTGCATCATGGCTGCGTTGCCGCCGTAGGCCGCAATGGTGCCAAAGCTTTCCACAAGGAATTTATCGTCCGCACTGCGGTACTTGTGCAGAATTTCATCCACCGTCAGCTCGGTCAGGGTCTCACCGGCAGCAAGGCGGCTTTCCAGCTCGATCTGGAACCGCACCATGGCCACAGCGTCCCGGATATGGGCCTGCTTTGTGTGGGCAAGCTCCGTTTCGTTCTTCACGCCCTTCATCATCAGCAGCGGGTCGGTGCCGTTCTTCACGGTGAGGGCAGGGTTCTGCTCCAGCACCTGATACACGGCGTAGTTCACCGTGGCGCACTCGGCCAACACGGTCTGGGGTTCCGTCTCAGCAGCGAGGAACTTCAGCACATCATCATACTCCGCCAGCGTGATGCCGTTGGCTTCCAGCTCTGCCTTTGCCCCCGGGGTGACGCGGGCCGTGTTGATGAAGAGTACCGCGCGGCTGGGGGTCACATAGCAGTAGGCCATGGCATAGGGAGTGCACTCAATGTCCATGGCGCGCAGGTTCAAAAGCCATGCCAGATTATCCAGCTTGCCCACAAACTGAGCGGTGCAGCCCAGCTCCTTGAGCTTGCTGCGCAGTTGATCCAGCTTTTCCGCCGGGGAGAAGCCCGCATATTCCTTCGGCAGGATCCACGCTGGGGTATCCGGCAGGGCAGGGCGGCCCTCTGTCCACAGCTCGTCCTCAAGGTTCAGGGTCTTGATGGAAGCGCCCTTCTTTTCCAGTGCCTTTTTCAGGTCGTTCACGAGGGCCGTGCTGGCGGTCAGGCCGCACAGGCCCAGTGCTTCGCCCTCATTCAGGGCATTTGCGCAGTATTCCTCCACGGTGGGCACGCCGGGTTCCCCCATGCGCTGCAGCTTGATCTCGGTACCCGCAATTTCCTTCTCGGCCTGCACAAAATAACGGCCGTCGGCCCACAGGGCGCTCTCGGTGCGGGTGACCACGAAGTTGGAGTTCTCGCCGTGGAACCCGGAGAACCAGGTCAGGCTGGTGTAATGGCAGGGCAGGTATTCGCTGGCGTGGGGATCACCCACAGGGATCAGATAAACGGCCACGCCGTTTGCAGCCATGGCGGCACGCAGCGCGGCAAGGCGCTCGGGTACGGTATTCATGCTCATATGATTTGCTTCCTTTTCTCTCACCGGAAAGCCCGGCAGCGGTGCATTTCTGTTTGGCCTTATTGTATCATTCCGGGAAAAAGATTGCAATGCAGGGGCAGGACGGTTTGGAATGACCTCCGCTGCCGGAGAGCATCCTCGCTGGCTGGACCCTCTCAGTCAAAGCCTTGCGGCTTTGCCAGCTCCCCCGAAAGGGGGAGCTTTATTCGTGCCGACCTTCAGAAAACAAGCTCCCCCTGAGTGGAACGACTTCCCCCGGCCGGGGGTAGATGGCGAAGCCAGAAAGGGGAACGGCTGGCGAACGCAGTGAGCCTGAGAGGGTTGGCGTCCTCTCAGCAAAACCGTCAGGTTTTGACTGAGGGAGTTCGTTCTCCCTCAAAATGCCGCCAATTTGCAAAAAATGTTACAATTTTTTCTTGAAAAAGGCCGTTTTCCCATTGACAGCCTTGTTATAATAGGAGTGTAAGTTTTTTGAGCCAGCACTCTGCGGCTCTGTGTGCTATTCAAAGAAAGAGGCAATTGAATCATGACCAAAATCGATATTTTCTCCGGCTTCCTTGGTGCCGGTAAAACTACCCTGATCAAAAAGCTCATCAAAGAGGCCTTTGCCGGCCAGCAGGTGGTGCTGATCGAGAACGAGTTCGGCGAGATCGGCATTGACGGCGGCTTTCTGAAGGAAAGCGGCATCCAGATCAACGAGCTGAACGCCGGCTGCATCTGCTGCTCTCTGGTGGGCGACTTCCGCACCGCCCTGCAGCAGGTGGTGGAGCAGTACCACCCCGACCGCATCGTCATCGAGCCCTCTGGCGTGGGCAAGCTCTCCGATGTGACCCGCGCTGTGGAAGGCGTGGCCGAGCATCTGGATGTGCAGCTGAACAGCTTTGTCACCGTGGCCGATGTGAACAAGGTGAAGATGTATATGAAGAACTTCGGCGAGTTCTACGACGACCAGATCAGCCACGCAAGCTGCATCCTGCTCAGCCGCACCCAGACCGCCAGCGAAGAGAAGATCGCCGCTGCGGTCGCCATGCTGCGCGAGAAGAACCCCACCGCTACCATCGTGACCACCGCATGGGACGAGCTGACCGGTGAGCAGATCCTGAAGGCCATGTCCACCAAGGACGACTTCAAGGCAGAGCTGATCGCCATGGCTGCAAAGGCCAATGAGGAGCACTCCCACGAGGACGAGGAAGAAGAGCATCACCACCATCATCACCACGATGACGAGAACGGTGTGTGCAGCTGCGGCCATCATCACGACCACGATGATGACGACGAGGACGAGCACGAGCATCACCACGATCACGATGAAGATGATGACCACGATGAGCACGAGCACCATCATCACCACGATCATGACGACCACGACCATTGCTGCTGCGGCCACCATCACGACCACGATGATGACGATGATGAGGACGAGCACGAGCATCATCACGACCATGACGGCCACTGCTGCTGCGGCCATCACCATCATCATGACCACGACGCCGACGAGGTGTTCACCAGCTGGGGCGTCGAGACGGCCCGCAAATTCACCAAGGCAGAAGTGGAGCACGCCCTCACCGAGCTGGATACCGGCAATTACGGCATGATCCTGCGCAGCAAGGGCATCGTGAACGGCGGCGCAGACGGCTGGCTGGAGTTCGACTATGTGCCCGGCGAATGGGAAGTGCGTGCCCGCGGTGCAGATGTGGGCGGCAAGCTGGTCGTGATCGGCTCCAAGCTGAACGAAAAGGCCATTGCAGAGCTGTTCGGCTGCTGAACTCCTTCAGTCAAACCCTAACGGGTTTGCCAGCTCCCTCAGAGAGGGAGCCTGATTGGATAATGATTTTTTAAGGAGAAACCATTCCTATGGCAAAAGAAATTCCGGTCTACCTGTTTGTGGGCTTTCTGGAAAGCGGCAAGACCAAATTCATTCAGGAGACCTTTGAAGACCCCAACTTCGACTCCGGCGACAAGACCCTGCTGCTGATCTGCGAAGAGGGCGAAGAAGAGTATAATCCCAAAAAGTTCGCCTTTCCCGGCGTGACCGTCAAGGTGCTGGAGGACAAGGCCGAGTTGAACCCGCAGAATCTGCTCAAGCTGGAAAAGGAATCCGGTGCAGGCCGTGTGGTCATTGAGTACAACGGCATGTGGCTGCTGCAGGATCTGGCCGAGGCTCTGCCCGAGAGCTGGATCGTGTACCAGTGCATCGCCACCGCCGACGGCACCACCGCCCTGACCTACGCCCGCGACAACTCCATGCGCAGCCTGCTGCTGGACAAGATCGCCCGCAGTGAGCTGATCGTGTTCAACCGCGCCGAGGCCGTGAACAACGATGCCGCCCGTCAGGAGCTGCACAAGCTGGTGCGTCAGGCTTCCCGCAAGTGCGATATCGCCTACGAGTTTGCCGACGGCAGCGTGGCCTACGACGATATCCCCGACCCGCTGCCCTTTGACATCAACGCGGACATCATCGACATTCCGGATGACGATTTCGGCATCTGGTACATGGACTGTCAGGACGAGCCCCAGAAGTATACCGGCAAAACGGTCAAATTCCTTGCACAGGTGTGTCAGACCAACCGTGCCGGCAAGAACAGCTTCGTGCCGGGCCGTTTCGCCATGACCTGCTGCGTGCAGGACATCCAGTTCGTGGGCTTCCCCTGCAGCTACGATGGCTACAAGGCGCTGGAGCAGCGCGCATGGGTGCGGGTGACCGCAAAGGTAGGCTACAAGTTCCACAACATCTACCGCGGCAAAGGCCCGGTGCTCACCGCCATTTCGGTGGAGCCTGCCGAAAAGCCGCTGAACGATGTGGTAACATTCTCTTGATCTGATTTTTCAAGGAGGTCCCGGCATGAAAACACTGTTTCGTATCCTTGGCACGGCCGCTGCTGTGGCCGTTACCGGTGCTGCCATTGTGGCACTGGACAAGATCCTGAACCAGAAAGACCCGCTCCATGTGGAGGAAGTAGAGTTCCCGGAGGACGCCGAGCAGAACGCCGAGGAAGCCGCCAAGACTGCCGAAGCCTACGCCGAAGCGGAAACCAAAGCCTCCGATGTTGCCAACGAAAAGGCTGCAGAAGAAGCTGCGCCGGAAGCTCCTGCCGAAGAAGCGGCAGCTGCTGCCCAGCCCGCCGAAGAAGCCTCTGCCCCGGCGGCACCCGCGGAGGGCGGTGAGAAGCCGGTGTTCGACCCGGAAGCTCCCAACCAGAACCCTGTGGAAGCAGGCCCCGCCGTTGCTCCCAAAGACGAGAGCGGAAAATTCGACCCCACCAAAATCGCCGAAGCCAGCGACTTTGGCGACTGGGAAGAACAGGGCTGCAAAGGATAACCTATGACCCAAAAAAGGGACGATGTGATGTTCACATCGTCCCTTTTTTGTTATTCTCCTCTTGCCAGCTGCTGCAGCTTTTTCCTGTCCAGCACCTGCACGCCGCCCCGGAACAGCCGCACCCAGCCTTCCTGCGCAAAGTATTTCAGCATCCGGCTCACCACCTCGCGAGCAGACCCCATGTATTTTGCCATCTGGTCGTGGGTCATGCGCACCTCGTCGCCGCCGGTCTTGGCCAGCTCATCGGTAAGAAAAATGGCAAGCCTGCGGTCTGCGCTCATGAACAGCACCTGCTGCATGGTCCACATGCTGTCGGAAAAGCGCTCCGCCGTCATCTGGTAGGCGTAGCAGCGCACATGCACGTTCTGCTGCATCAGCCTGCGGAAAACGCCCGCGCTGATGCAGTAGGCCTCGGTGTCCTCTTCGGCATCAATATACAGGTCGATGTTCACCGAGTCCATCACGCAGGATGCCGACAGGATGCACACCTCCCCGCCGAACAGGCGGTAGAGCGTCACGTCCCGCCCGTCCTCCGAGAGCAGGTAGGCCCGCAGCTGGCCCGAGCGCAGCAGCAGGATGCCCACACAGCTTTCCAGCGGGCTGTGCACCCGGGCGCCCTTTGCGTAGTGCACCGGCCGGGTATAGCGGCAGAGCATGTCCTGTTCGTCGGGTGTCAGGTCGTTCCAGAAGGGAAAACCTTTGGCCAGACAATCGCGGTGTTCCTTTGTTGTTTCCGACATTGCTTTTCATCCTTTCCGCAGGGCCTTGGCGGCTTCAGTGCCCGCCTGCGCGCCCTCATACACGGCCTTTGCCACCTGCAGAAGGCCCCCGGTGCAGTCGCCCGCCGCATACAGGCCGGGCACGGTGGTCTGCATCTTTTCGTCCACCACGATGCGGTTCCCGTCCACCTCTGCGCCGATCTTCCTAGCCAGTGCGGTGCTGCCCGCCACGCCCAGTGCCACAAATACACCGCTGACAGGCAGCTGCACACCGCCGGACAGCTGCACGCCGGTGACAACGGTTTCGCCCAGAACAGCCTCCACGGTCTGCGGATAGACTGTGACCTCCGGCGGGAAGTCCGCCGTCAGCGGTGCGCCGTTGGTCAGCAGAGCAACACTTTTTGCCACCGGCAGCAGAGCCTGCACCTCGTGCAGAGCATACTCGCCGCTGCCCAGCACCGCCACGTCCTTTCCACGGTAGAAAAAGGCGTCGCAGGCGGCACAATAGCTCACGCCGTGCCCCTCCAGCCCGGCAAGGCCCGGGATGCGCGGCACCGCCCGGGATGCACCCGTGGCAAGGATCACAGCGTCCGCCGGGTAATTTTTATCCACTGTTTCTACGGTGAGTTTATCCGTATAGGTCAGGCCCACCGCTTCGGCTGTGACGAATCTCACACCAAGGCGCTTTGCATTCTCGATGCTGCGGCGTTCCAGTTCCGCACCGGAGACCGGCTCGGCAAAGCCGTAATAGTTTTCAATTTTTTCGGCGCGGTCCAGCGCACCGGGGCCTTTGGTGAGCACCGTGGTGTCCACACCGGCGCGGACAGCGTACAGCGCAGCGGAAATGCCCGCCGGGCCGGAACCGATAATGATGATGCTGGGCATGGGAAAACCCTCCTTCGGATGCATTTTTCTACAGTATACACCTTTTTTTGAAAAATTTCCGTGACCGGGTCGCAAAGCATCGGTTTTTCGGACGGTCCTGCTTCGGTTCGCTGTCAGCGGATCGTCCCATGCACAAACGCGCTGTCGTACAGGAATCTTCCTGCTCGGCAGCGCTCTTTTTTCTTTCAGAACACCAGCTGCACCAGCAGCACATAGCACAGCGTACCGCCTGCGACACTGAGCAGGGTCTCATGCTTCCACTTGTGCAGGCCCACCGTCACCAGCAGGGCGATGGCCTCCGGAATGCCGCGGCTGCCCGCAAAGGGGGTGACGCTTTTCAGGCAGTAGACGATCAGCATACCAAAGATGGCGGCGGGCAGCACCCGGCCCAGATACCGCACCACCTCCGGCGGCTGCTGATCCTTGGAAGAGAACACCACAAAGGGCAGAAAGCGGGTGATCATGGTGGCGGCGGTGCACACTGCAATGGTCAGGCCCATCTGGACTGCGGTCATGCGCCCACCTCCTCGCCGCTTTTTTCTGCTTCAGTGCCTTCGGCCTTTTCGATCGGTTTACGCAGAGCCAGCAGCAGGATCAGGATGCATCCCATGGAGGGCAGCAAAAAGCTGCCGGAGCCAAAAAACACCAGACACGCCAATGGGGCGGCAAGGCCGATCAGGGCGCTGTAGTGCTGCCGGTCCTTTTCCCACTGGTTGAGAAAGATCACCGTGAACATGGCGGTCATCACAAAGTCCACACCCTCGGTGCTGAAGGGCAGCACCGAGCCCACCACCGCGCCAAGACCGGCACTGGCCACCCAGTAGCACTGATCCAGCAGGGTGATGAAGAACATGAACCAGCCCCTGTCCACCCCTTCCGGCGGCTCGGCCGAACAGGTGATGGAAAAGGTCTCATCGCTCATGGCAAAGATCATATAAAAGCTGCGCAGGCCGTAGCCCTTGTAGCGCTCCAGCATGGCAAGGCCGTAGAACAGATGCCGCGCCTGGATCATCAGCGCCATCAGAAACGCCGAAAGGGGCGAGAACGCGCTCAGCAGCAGGCTTGCCAGCACAAATTCCAGCGAACCGCCGTACACCACGGTGCCCATGAGCATGGGCATCCACACCGGCAGACCCAGCGATTGCACATAAATGCCGTAGCCCATCCCCAGCACAAAATAGCCCGCCAGCACCGGGATGGTCTGCGGTGCGGCAGCGCGCAGTGCCCGCCATACGGTGCTCTGCCGCCTTGTCAGTTGTTGTTCGGTTACGTGTTCCATTGGCCTTTCCCTCAAAATACGATGCCGGTTTCCTCTTTGGCCTCATTGCCGCCGATAAACCCATTCTCTCGATATGAATATGTCTGTATTATAACAGGTCTCACGGCTTTTGCAAAGGTGTATCCCCCACTGCTTTTGGCAGAACGACAGATTTTTTCTTTAAATTTTATGCAATTTTTAACGGATACAAAGTGACTCGCGGTCAGCGCTTTATTATTTTAATGCAGTAAAGGTTCTTTGCAGGATCCTGTTCCTGAAATATCCCTAAATGCCGTTTGTGCTTTAGTCATACTCATTTGACAGATGCCGTCTTTTCCGGTATCCCGTCCGTATCGCAAGGACGGCGGGCCGAAAACACCCGCCTTTTTTCGTTCATTCTGTATTTAGTGGGAGGACATTTTATGGCAACCATGAAGGACATCATCCAGAGCCCGCTGCTGCCGGCCCTGTTCGGCTCCATGGCGCTGGGTCTGTTCGCCAGCTCGTCCAGCGGCAGCAAGGTGGTCAAGGGCGGCATCAAGGGCGTGCTGCCGGTGCTCATCATCATGACGGTGCTCTCCCTCGCCGCACGCCTTGCAGGCTACGGCTCCGTGCTGGGCGGCCTTGTGGGCATCTTCATCATCGTGATACTGCCCATCGGCATCCTCACTTCCTATGTGCTGTGGAAGAAGGGCAGGATCCAGGTAGTAGATAAAGAGCAGAAGTAAGGGGAAACAAAAGAACTCCCGGACGGATGTCCGGGAGTTCTTTGTTGCTTATTCTGCCTTTTCGTCCTTCTTGAGCATATCCAACTCGGGCATCAGCTCGGTGCTCACAATGGTGAGCATCTCCTCCAGCTTTGCACAGTCCTCGGGGGAGAAGCGCTCTCTTGCGCGCTCCACCACAGTGTGCAGGTAGGAATAGCTGATGTTGTAGTAATCGATATACTTCTGGGTTGGGCGCAGGTGATACTCGCGCCGGTCGGTGGTGGACTGGATCTTTTCCACATAGCCCTTCTTCACCAGACTGCCGATCTTATACGCCGCATTGGGGGTGGAGATCTGCATCATGCGGGAAAACTCCGCAATGGTGGGTTCGCCCATGGCCATGATGCCCTCCATGCAGAAGGACTCCACCGTGGTCAGCGTGGCTTCCCGGGTGGCAAAACGCTGAAAAATGTTCTGGTAGAAATGCAGCTTGAATTTGGTGTATACGTCCTGAAATGCCTGTTCCAGCATAGGTCGTGTGCCTCCGATAGTTCCTTTTATTTAAAAATACCACGTTTTGGCCGCGGCGCAAAGCGAAACAGCTGAATTTTTGGCAGGAATTTATTCTGCCGCCTTTTTGTTCGTGCGCACACGGATCACGCTGAGCACCACCAGCTCTACGGCAATGGCAACGGCCAGCAGGATCAGCGAGGTGAACAGGCTGCCGTTTGCGCCAAGGAAAGCCTGTGCAATGCCCGTGATCACATAGCACACTGCCGCGCAGGAAGCCGCCGTAATGGCGTAGGGCAGCTGGGTGGACACATGGTTCACATGGCTGCAGTGGGCACCGGCGGATGCCATGATGGTGGTGTCCGAGATGGGGGAGCAGTGGTCGCCGCAGACGGCACCGGACAGGCAGGCCGCAATGGAAATGACCAGCATCTCGCCCTCCGGGAAGGCATGGCACACGATGGGGATGAGGATGGAGAAGGTGCCCCAGCTCGTGCCGGTGGCAAAGGCAAGGAACACTGCCACAAGGAAGATGATGACCGGCAGCATGTACTGCAGCGCTGCAGCAGAGCCACTCAGCAGGTTGGCAACGTAATATTTTGCGCCCAGCAGGCCGGTCATGCCGGACAGGGTCCATGCGAGGGAGAGGATCAGCATGGGGCTGACCATGGCCTTGAAGCCCTCGGGAATGCAGGCGGCAAAGTCCTGAAAGGTCATCACATTGCGCACGCGGTAGAACACAAAGGTGAACAGCAGGGCAATGCTGCTGCCCAGCACCAGACCTGCAGAAGCGTTGCAGTCCGCAAAGGCGGTAACGAAGTCCACGCCCTCAAAGAAGCCGCCGGTGTAGATCATGCCGAAGATGCAGGCCACGATCAGCACCAGCACCGGGGCGAGCAGATCTGCAACATGGCCGCAGGTATCAGTGCCATCGTCCACATCGTTGCCGTAGGGACGGTCGGCGGTGGTAAACAGGTCGCCGTTTTTGGCGTTGTCCTCGTTGAGCTTCATGGAGCCAAAGTCCGTGCCGGTAAAGATGAGGAACAGGCTCATCACGATGGTGAGCAGGGCATAGTAGTTATAAGGAATGGTGCGCAGGAACATGGTAAAGCCGTTGATGCCGGAGCCTTCCGGCACGCTGGAAGTGACCGCAGCTGCCCAGCTGGACACCGGCGCAATGATGCACACGGGTGCTGCGGTGGCATCGATCAGGTAGGCCAGCTTTGCGCGGGACACCTTCTGCCGGTCGGTGACCGGGCGCATGACGGAGCCCACGGTCAGGCAGTTGAAGTAGTCGTCCACAAAGATCATCACGCCCAGCAGCAGGGTGGCAAACTGCGCACCGGCCCGGGAGTGGATGTGGGTGGAGGCCCAGCGGCCAAAGGCGGCAGAGCCGCCGGCCTTGTTCATCAGGGCCACAAGGATGCCCAGCATGACAAGGAACACCAAAATGCCCACGTTGCTGCTGTCCGAAAGCTTGGCCACCATGCCGCCGTCCTCATTGAAGAACAGGGTGTTGATGGCCAGCTCCAGATTGCCGTTGGCATATAGCAGTGCACCGGATGCGATGCCCACCAGCAGGGAGGTGTACACCTCCTTGGTGTTCAGCGCCAGCACAATGGCGATCACCGGCGGCAGCAGCGAAAAGATGGTGCTGTACACCGCACAGGTATAGGTGGACGGGTCCGCGATCTTGCCGGGCGTTGCCGCTGTGCACCACAGCAGCAGGGCAAACACCAGCAGAGCTGCGAACCATGAAAGGTTCTTGTTTTTCATAACGGATTCCTCTTTTTTCAAATTTCCGGGGATGCATACCCCTCTTTGCGCAGGAAAAACTATCCCCATCGAATGCAAAGGGAGGTGTGCGCCGCGCCGGACTATAAAGCGATGTATTTTGAGCTGTTCCGGGCCAGCGTGCAGGCCGCCCAGCTCTTGCAGGACGCGCAGAAGCGTGCCGAGCAGCACCTGCTGGAAGCTGACCCGCCGCCGATCCGATTGGAGCAGACAGAGCAGACGGATGAAGAATAGTTTTCTTCGGTCAGCGTCCTCGCCCTCTCAGTCACCTTCGGTGCCAGCTCTCCCAAGGGGAGAGCCTTTGGCAAAACCGGGAACTTTACCGTACTGCCAAAGCCTCCCTCATTGAGAAAGACTTCCCCCGGCCGGGGGAAGATGTCGTGTAAGCGACAAAAAGGGGAACGGTGGCATCGCGCAGCGATGACGGAAGGAGTTTTACCCCTTCTTCGCCTCCGCCTTGGCTGCGAACTTTGCGTCGTTCACCACAAAGCGCTCGTGGGTGCCGCCGCCTACAGGGCCTTTTTCGTCGTGCAGGGCCACCTTGAAGGTGAGCTTGCGGCCTTCCACCGCCACCAGCTCGCTCTCGCAGGTCACGGTCATGCCCATGGGGGTGGGGGCGGTGTGCTCCAGCTCGAGCTTGGTGCCCACCGAGCCATTGCCCTCGCCCAGCGCGTCGGCCACGCTCATCCAGCAGGTTTTTTCCGCCAGAGCCACAAGGGCCGGGGTGGCAAACACCTCCAGCGTGCCGCTGCCCATGGTCTTTGCTGTATTGGCTGCGGTGACGAGCACGCTCTGTTCCCCGCGGATACCGGTTTCCAATGTCATATACTTTCCTCTCCTTTTGCGCGCCGTATGGCGCATTTTATTTTTGAACACCTTTATAAGATACCACATTTTGCACCAGAACGCACCCTATTTTGCACTTTTTTGTGAATTTCTCTTTTTCTTTTTGCGCAAACGGGCTGCCAAGTCCTCTCTCTTTGGGAGAGGTGGCACCGAAGGTGACGGAGAGGGCGAGGACACTGACCATGCGGCAACCTCTTTTTTGTTTTCGCCTTCCCTCCAATCCGCATCCTTATTGCGATTCAAAAACGCAAATTTTCTGCGTTTTAAGGCAAATTTCATCAATTTAGAGCAGACGCCCAAAATCTTTGAAAAAAGCCTTGACAAGGGGCATTCCGCGTGCTACTATGAACACATGAACAGGCGTTCATATGAATTCGCTGCGAAAGGAGCTGTCCACATGCCTGAGACAAAAGACCCCGCGCCCGCGCCGCAGCCGGAAGCCTTGGATATGCCGGACGACGAGGTGCTGTACGAGCTGGCCGACCTGTTCCGGGTGTTCGGCGACTCCACCCGCATCAAGATCCTGTATGCACTGCACGACAACGAGCTGTGCGTGCAGGACATTGCAAACGCCGTGCAGCTGAGCCAGTCGGCGGTGAGTCATCAGCTGCGGGTGCTCAAGGATTCCAAGCTCGTGCGGTTCCGGCGCGAGGGCAAAACCGTTTACTACGCACTGGACGATGACCATGTGCGCAGCATCCTCTCCATGGGGATGGATCATATCGAAGAATAACGAAAGGCTGGTATTACTTATGAAGAAGAGCTACAAGATCGAAGTGGACTGCGCAAACTGCGCTCAGAAGATGGAAGACGCTGCCAACACCGTTGCAGGCGTGGCAAATGCTACCGTCAGCTTTATGACCCAGAAGATGAAGGTGGAGTTCTCTGAAGGTGCAGACCCCCACGACACCATGGTGAACGTTCTGGCCGCCTGCAAGAAGGTGGAGGACGACTGCGAGATCTTTGACATCTGATGCGCGGCAGGTTGCTGCACACGATCAACAGCCTCGCCCTCTCCGTCACCTGCGGTGACACCTCTCCCTTTGGGAGAGCTGGCAAATCCAAAGGATTTGACTGAGAGGGCGAGCCCGCTAAAGAAAAAAGCATCTGCAGCAAGAATTCGTAGATTTTCTGAGAGCTCAAACGAATGTGCAGATGCTTTTTACTTTGTGTGCGATTGTGTTGTGCAATAACTTTTTCTGTTGAAAAATCAGACAGTTTTCAACAGTTTCCACTCAGTTTTCAACACCATTTGCGGAAAAAGCGTAAAATAAACGTGGAAAAGCGCTTTTACGCCTGAAAAGCTGTGTGGAAAACACGGGTAAAACCGTGGAATATCCATTTTTATGGGGAAAAGTTGTTGAAATCCCCGCCCGCCGCAGCGTGATGCGGCCCATGGATCCCGCAAAAGGAGAGTTTTGTATGAACAAAAAGCAGAAAAAGAACCTGCAGCGCATCATCATTGCGCTGATTTTGGTGCTCATCCTCAAGCTTTTGCCCCAGTTCCCCACGCCGGTGGAGCTGGTACTGTACTGCATCCCGTATCTGGTGGTCGGCTGGGACGTGCTGCGCAAGGCACTGCTTGGCATCAAGAACCGTCAGCCCTTTGACGAGTGCTTCCTGATGGCCGTTGCCACTGTGGGTGCATTTGCACTGGGCGACTACGTGGAGGGCTGTGCCGTTATCATCTTCTACCAGATCGGCGAGCTGTTCCAGAGCGTGGCTGTGGGCAAAAGCCGGCAGAGCATTTCCAGCTTAATGGACATCCGCCCGGACTACGCCAACATTGAGGGCGAGGACGGCAGGCTGGAGCAGGTGGACCCGGACGATGTGGAGATCGGCACCGTGATCGTGGTCCAGCCCGGTGAGCGCGTGCCCATCGACGGCGTGATCGTGGAGGGCGCTTCTGCCCTGAACACCGCCGCCCTGACCGGCGAGAGCCTGCCCCGCGATGTGCAGACCGGCGATGAGGTCATCAGCGGCTGCGTGAACATGACCGGCCTGCTGAAGGTAAAGACCACCAAGGAATTCGGCGAATCCACCGTTTCTAAAATTCTCGATCTGGTGGAAAATTCCAGCATGAAGAAGGCCCGCGCCGAGAACTTCATCACCCGTTTTGCCCGCGTGTACACCCCCGCCGTGTGCTATGGCGCACTGGCTCTGGCCTTTATCCCGCCCATCGTGCTGCTGCTCATGGGCCAGCCCGCCCGCTTTGGCGACTGGGTCTACCGTGCCCTGACCTTCCTTGTTATCAGCTGCCCCTGCGCACTGGTCATCAGTATTCCCCTGAGCTTCTTCGGCGGCATCGGCGGTGCATCTGCCTGCGGCATTCTGGTCAAGGGTTCCACCTATCTGGAAGAGCTGGCCCGCACCGGCATCGTTGTGTTCGACAAGACCGGCACCCTGACCCAGGGCACCTTTAAAGTGACCGGCATCCACCCCGTAGAGGGCACCAGCGAGGAGCAGCTGGTGGAAGCTGCCGCGCTGGCCGAGAGCTGGTCCAAGCACCCCATCTCCCTCAGCATCAAGGCCGCTTATGGCAGGGAGATCGATCCGAACCGTGTCACCGATGTGCAGGAGCTTGGCGGCCACGGCGTGACCGCCAAGGTGGACGGCAGGACCGTTGCTGCCGGCAACGCCCGCCTGATGGAAAAGCTGGGCCTGAAGGCTCCCGCCGTCAGCGAGACCGGCACCATCGTGCATGTGGCCATCGAGGGCATGTACGCCGGTTATCTTCTGATCGCCGATGTGGTAAAGCCCCACAGCGCACAGGCCATCCGGGGCCTGAAGGATGCCGGTGTGCGCAAGACCGTGATGCTGACCGGCGATGCCGAGCCGGTTGCAAAGGCCGTTTCCGCAGAGCTTGGGCTGGATGAATACCATGCGGGCCTGCTGCCGGGCGACAAGGTAGACCAGATCGAAACGCTGCTCGCCGCAAAGCGGCCCAAAGAGAACCTTGCCTTTGTGGGCGACGGCATCAACGATGCCCCGGTGCTGTCCCGTGCCGATGTGGGCATTGCAATGGGCGCTCTTGGCTCTGACGCTGCCATTGAGGCCGCTGACGTGGTGCTGATGGACGACGACCCCGCCAAGATCGCACTGGCCATGCGCATTGCCCGCCGCACGTTACGCATCGTGTACCAGAACATCGTGTTTGCACTGGCCATCAAGTTTGCCTGCCTTGTGCTGGGCGCGATCGGCATGGCCAGCATGTGGACCGCCATCTTTGCCGATGTGGGCGTGATGGTGCTGGCTGTGCTCAACGCCACCCGTGCCCTGTACACCAAGGATCTGGCGAAAAAGAATGAACAGTAAAAAACAGTGCCGGACAGCCTGAAAACTGTCCGGCACTGTTTTTATATATGAGGTGCATACAGGCGTTCTATTTCATGCACAAGCTCCGGTTCTTTTTCGATATCAAATTTTCTGGCAAACATGCAAGGCGATGCTTTCAGCTGTTCCAGATCAGCGTATTTCCAGACCCACGGATTGCCTCTGTCCCAATCGATGGCACGGGCACTGGTATCACCCGGCCCCTGATAGATCTTATCCTGATACGGCGACTGCGCGATCAGTGTCTGCACAAAGAACTCGTCCGAGCAAAAGGTCTTGTCCAGCACCTGCAGGACCCACTCTTCTTTTGTCAGCAGATACCGTGCAAAGCCGTCCGTGCAGCTGAACCAGTTGCTGCCCTTTGTGAAGTGAACGTCCTGATTGCGCTTTATTTTCAGCAGCTTCTGGCCCGACAGCAGGATTCCATTGATCACGCCGAGCACCGGATGGCGGCGCAGATCGATATTCTGGAAAAAGTGCCGGTAATAAACGCGCTCATCGTTGAATGGGCTGAACGGGTGCGGGTCGAAATGGACAAATTCCACGTCCGGGTTTGCCTCAAAAAATGCACGGATATCTTCTTGTGTTTGAATGGGCAGATCCACACCGGAGATCAGGTGGTAATGCTGATACGGGCCATGGGCCACTGCTGTTTTCAATAGCACAAGCTCCGCTTTTACCTGACTGACACCGCCCCACACAACACTGTGCCGTTTTGCGTGAAACACTTTCGCATATTTCATGCGGCACTCCACCGTTTCCGGCTGGTAGTCCGTATTTTTGCTGTCCATGTGGATGAATATATCATTCCACGGTACATCCAGCATCCGCAACAGGGTCAGAAGCATCTCATCACATTTATGTGCTTCTATCAGGTACGCCTGTTTTTCTCTTGTTTCCATCGCTTTCTCCTCTTAATTCTGCGCCGCATTTTTATTTTATTATAACAAAACCCTCTTTAAAAACAATCCCATCACCCCTTTTTACAGCACAAAGCCGCCGCATTCCCTTGCAGAGGGAGAGCGGCGGCTTTGTTTGGGTATGGAGAAAATGGAGGAGGTCTCAAAGTTTATCCGCGGAATGCAGCGGTATATACCGCCACCACCTCGTCGCGGGTGGGGGTGATCTGGTTGGTGGACATGCAGGTGTCGTGCAGCGCAAGCTCTGCCAGCGCGGCAAAATCTGCAGGGTCCACCTTGTTCAGCTGCGCAAGGTTTGCGGGGATGCCCACCCCTGCACTGAGCTGACGGACAAACTGGATCACTGCCGGTGCGGCAGTGTCCGGGGTAAAAGTGCCCTGCAGGCCCATGGCAGCGGCAATGGTCATGAACCGCTCCCGACACACCGGGCTGCGGCTGTTGAAGGCCAGCACGTAGGGCAGCAGCACCGCATTGCACACACCGTGGGGCAGGTTGTAGTGTCCGCCCAGCGCGTGTGCCATCGCATGCACCATGCCAAGGCCCGCGTTGGAAAAAGCCATGCCTGCCACATTTTCGGCGTAGGCCATCATGGTGCGGGCGGCTTCATCCTGACCGTTGGCAACGGCCCGGGGCAGGTTCTGCACGATCGCCTGCATGGCCCAGTAGGCATCCTTGTCCGTGAGCGGGTTGGCGTTTTTGGAAAGCGCCGCCTCGATGGCGTGGGTCAGCGCGTCCATGCCGGTGGCTGCGGTGAGTTTGGGCGGCATGGAGGACATGAAGTCGGTGTCGTTCACCGCAATGCTGACCATGCAGTTGGGGTCCACCATGGCCATTTTGCTGTGGCGAACGGGGTCGGTGACGATGTAGAAGGAGGTGCACTCGCTGCCGGTACCGGCGGTGGTGTTCACCGCCACGATGGGCAGGCCGGGCTTGGAGGACTTGTTCTCGCCCTCGTACTGTTCCACGGTACCGCCGCAGGCCACCACGATGCTGGCTGCCTTAGCGGTATCGATGGCGCTGCCGCCGCCCAGAGCCACCAGCAGCTGCACCTGCAGGGTACGGGCTGCGGCAATGCAGTCGTTCACCACCTGTACGGTGGGGTTGGGCTGCACATTGTAGTACACGGCGTACTCCGCACCGGCATCGGACAGTACCTGACCGACCCGGGCAGCAGCACCGGAATCATAGAGAAAGCGGTCCGTCACCAGCAAAGCACGGCGGATGCCCATCTTCTGAAGCTCCGGTTCCAGAAGACGGATGGCACCCTTGCCAAAAAAGCTGGTCTTGACGGCGTTGATGCGTTCTGCCATGTGTTCACCCTCCGCTTACTGTGCCTGACCGCAGACGATCTGCACCGGGTCCCAAATGGAACAGGACGAGGAGGAATAGACGAAATCCACCTGACCCAGTGCTTCCACGGTCATGCCAGCGCGGATGGCAACGGCAATGGCGTTGATGCGGGCCGAAACATTCTTTTCTCCCCATGCCTGCGCACCCAGCACCTGACGGGTATTGGCCTCATACACCAGCTTGATGGTGATGCGGTGGGGGTTCGGGCAGATGCCCGGACGGTCGGTGCCGGTGGCCATTGCACTCTTGACCCGCAGACCGGCCTTGCGGGCCTCGGTCTCGGTCAGGCCGGTGCGGGCGATCTCCAGATCCGCCACCTTCAGGCTGCTGGTGCGCAGAGAGCCGTCGCGGCAGGCCGCGCAGTCGCCCACGGCATAGATATTGGGCACACTGGTGGCAAGGTCGGCACCAATGAGCACAGCGCCATTGGGTGCCAGCTGCGCCCCGGTACCGGCCAGCAGGCCGGTGTTGGGGGTAACGCCGATGGCTACCACGCAAAGGTCACAGGGGTAGGTGCCGCGGTTGGTCTGCACCTGCTCCACGAAGGTACGGCCCGGGAAGGAGCGCACCTGCTCACCCAGATTGAACTGCACGCCCTGCGCTTCCAGCTCCTTCTGGATCAGCTTGCTCACCTCAGGGTCAAACTGGGGCAAAAGCTGCTGCTCTTTTTCAATGATACGCACATTGCGGCCCAGCTTGAGGAAGGACTTTGCGATCTCCAAACCGGCCCAGCTGCCGCCCAGGATCACGATGTCCCGCACATAGGGGGTGCGGACGAACTCCTTGAGGAAGATCAGATCTTCCACGGTCTTGAGGGTCTGCACGCCCACGCGGTCACTGCCGGGCACCTGCGGCACACGGTTGGAAGAACCGGTGGCCAGCACCAGCTTGTCGTAGTGGTCTTCAAACACGCGTCCGGTGGCAAGATCACATACCGTCACCTTGCGGGCGGCTGCGTCGATGCCGCGCACCTCATGGCGCAGATGTGCGGTGATGCCCTGCGCGTTCAGCTCAGTCTCCTTGGCCTGAATGGCCTTGTTCAGGCTGTCCAGATCCTCGCACAGGTAATGGGGCAGGCCGCCGGTGCCGCAGGAGTAGAAGCCGCCTTTTTCGTAGACGGTGATCTGCGCTCCGCGCTGGGCGGCGGCAAGTCTGGCGGCGGCCGAAACCCCGGCGGCAATGCTGCCGATGATAATAATTTTCATTGTTTAAGCCTCACGATCCCGCCGGGAGGAAGCCCCTCTCTGCGGCAAAACTTGCAGGGTGTTACTTACTCAGGGTGGGAGGATTGTCCACGATGCCCACGATGAAAGCATCAATGGGCGACGGATGGTCCAGACCATGCTGGGTGGTCTCGTCGGTGGTGACCAGAACCATCTCGCCTACACCCGCGCCGATGTTGTCGCCCGCCACGATGGTATCCTTTTTGGAGCCGAACACCGGCTCCACCAGCAGGAACTTATAGCCTACAAGCTCCGGCATTTTGCGGGTGGCGACAACGGTCCCCTTGACGATCCCTAAAATCATAGCTTACTCCTCTTTGCCCAGCACGGTGACCAGCTGCCCCTGCTTGAGCAGGAAGGCATTGCCATCGTCCGTGTCGATGTGAAAATCCAGTGCACATTTGTCGTTTGCGCGGATCAGCACCCCGCCCATCACGCCCGGCTTGGGGCCGTCGATCTTTACCTGCACGCGGTCGCCGTCGGCAAGGCCGAAGGCCGCTGCCTGTGCGGGAGTCATGTGGATGTGGCGGTCGGCGATCATCACGCCCTCCGGCACAGTCAGGGTGCCATTGGGGCCGCGCAGGGTCACGCCCGGCGTGCCCTTTGTATCCCCGCTGGAACGCACCGGCGCTTTGATGCCGATGTTGCGGCAGTCGGTCTGCGCCAGCTCGATCTGAGTGGCACTGCGCTCCGGGCCAAGGATGCGGACATGCTTCAGTTCGCCCTTGGGGCCGATGATGTCCAGACATTCCTCGCAGGCAAACTGGCCGGGCTGGCTCAGCGCCTTTTTGGGGGTAAGCTGATAGCCATAGCCGAACAGCTTGTCCACATCATCGCGGGTAAGGTGGATGTGCCGCACCGAGATGCCTACCGGCACCTGACGGCTGCGCTTTTGCAGCTCTGCCTGCACGGCCTGCGTGATCAGGAGCAGCAGCTGTTCCTGACTGATGTCATGGTAAACCAAGGCACAGCGCTCCTTTCTTATGCAGCGTCAGCGCAGTTCTCAGCGCAGCTCAGGCATGCACTCGGACACGCTTGCGTGCGGGCGGGGAATGACCAGTGCGCTGACCACTTCGCCAATGCGGGAAGCAGCGGTCTGGCCTGCCTCAACAGCAGCCTTCACAGCGCCAACGTCGCCCTGCACGAACACGGTAACAAGGCCTGCGCCGATCTTCTCCTGACCCACCAGAGAGACATCTGCGCTCTTCAGCATGGCATCGGCTGCCTCGATGGAAGCGGTCAGGCCGTTGGTCTCGATCATGCCCAGAGCGGCATCCAGCGGCACCTGCTCGCCTGCGGGCAGGCCGGACTTGCCGGTCGCGGGGCCCTTGGCGGGCATGATGCGGGCCAGATCTGCGTGGGGACGTGCAATGACGTTGACGCAGAACAGCTCACCCACGCGGGAAGCAGCCTCTTCGCCAGCCTCGGTAGCAGCCTTGACAGCGCCCACCTCGCCGGTAACGATCACGGTGGTCAGACCGGCACCGATGGTGTCGGAACCAATGAACTCAACATCAGCAGCCTTCAGCATTGCATCGGTAGCGTCGATGTTGCCAACCAGACCCTTCGTCTCGATAAAACCCAGAGCTTTCATAAGTTGTTCCTCCTGTCAGAACACTGAAAAAATTGTATGTGATGGTTTCGTCCTTCAAAAACTCAGATGATGCGCAGCCCGCCCTCGGCCAGCATGCAGCGGCGGCGGCAGAAACTCTTTGCGCAGGTGATACCCTCGCCGGTGGGGCCGGCAATGGTCATGGTGCAGTGGCCCTCGCCGCCAATGCCAACACCGGCCTTGGTGGCGCTGTTCTTTACGTAGATGGTGGTCTCAATGACCCGGGCAAAGCGGGTCATGTGGTCCACATCCTTGGAGAAGATGGAAGCGGTGTGGCGGTTGCCGTGCTCGGCCACCACGGCATCTTCCACCGCCTGTTCAAAACTCTGGCAGCGCACGATGGGCAGCACCGGCATCATCTGCTCCACCAGAACGAACGGATGGTCGGCAGGCACCTCGCAGATGGCAAGGCGGCAAGTATCCGGCACATGCACGCCGATGGTCTCCAGAATGCGGGCGGCATCCTTGCCCACCCACTTTTTGTTCACCTCGTGGCCGCCGCCCTTCTTGGGCTGCAGCACGATGTTCACCAGCTGTTCGGTCTGGGCCTTGTTCAGCAGGTAGGCACCCTGCTTCTGCAGCTCGTGCAGCAGGCCGTCGTAGGCGGTGTTCACGGCGAACACTTCCTTCTCTGCAAAGCAGAGGATGCGAACGCCTTTTGAATTGCAAAATGATTTTTCAGTTGCTATACTGGGCTTATCAAAGTTTTTTCGGGAGGACGCTGCAATGACCGCACATACAATGCAAATCGGGAACAGACCTTGCCGCATTTACGGCGAAGCCCATGCAGAATACCTACTGCTCCAAATGACAGGCGAACATGAGTTGCAGAGCATAGACAACGAAGTGGTTGCTATCGCACAAAGCGGCCAGAACTTTCTGTTTGCGGCCATCCCGGTGGAAAGCTGGAACGATGCACTTTCCCCGTGGGAAGCCCCTGCTGTGTGGGGAAAACAAGGATTTGGGGGCAAAGCTGCGGAAACCCTGTGCTTTCTGACGGAGCAGGTCATTCCCACACTGAAGCAACAGTTTCCTCTCCCGGAAAACGTCAAAATCATTCTGGGCGGCTACTCGCTGGCCGGGTTGTTTGCATTGTGGGCATCCACCCAGACTGATCTGTTCTATGGTATCGCTGCCGCCTCGCCCTCGGTGTGGTTTCCGGGCTGGATGGAGTTTGAACAGCAGCACCCGATACAGGCGCAGCGCGTTTATCTGAGCCTTGGCAACAAGGAAGAGCATACGAAAAACGCTGTCATGGCTGCGGTAGGTGATAACATCCGCACCCTGCACAGCCGGCTTATAGAGCGTGGCGCAGACTGCACCCTTGAGTGGAACAGCGGCGGGCATTTCAAAAACGCTGATTTGCGTACCGCAAGAGCATTTCAGTGGGTGATGGAGGAAAGCCGATGAATATTTTGATTGATGCCGACGGCTGCCCGGTTGTCGATCTGACGTTGCAGATTGCAAAGCAATTCAGTGTTCCAGTCATCATCCTGTGCGACACCGCCCACCAAATCGAGCGGGAAGGTGCACAGACGCTGGTGTTCGATAAAGGGGCAGACAGCGTAGATTTTGCTCTCGTCAACCGGGTAAAACCGGGGGATGTGGTCGTGACACAGGACTACGGGCTGGCGAGTATGTGCCTTGCCAAGCGCGCACGGGTGCTGAATCAGAACGGTTTGGAATACACCGCCGACAACATGGAAGCTCTCATGCTGCGGCGTTATGAAAACAAAAAGCTCCTCCGTGCCGGAAAGCACCCCAAGGGGAGCCCAAAGCGGACGAAGGAGCAGGATGAAGCATTTGTCGCCACACTGACAGATATTTTAGCGAGCATCTGATTTTCTGAACGGAACACCGGCGAATTTTTTTCGCGTCACATTCTCTGTAAGTGAAACCCGTCAGAACAAAACACCTCTCCACTGCATGAAATCATTGAGATACCGCTGCTTTATCCTCTGGCCACGATCTTCTGAGCGCCGCATAGGAAATAAGGAAGTTTGCAAGCCAACCTGCCGGGACTGCAAGCCAAACAAAAGCAATGCCAAAACGCGGTGCACAAATCAAAGCAACAGACAAGCGGATTGCAAGGTTTACCATATTTGCAATAAGAAACGGCCGCATGATTCCAAGTCCGCGAAGAACGCCATCAGTTGCCATCTTGATGCCCATGAAGATGAAAAAGTAACCAAGCCATCTCATATAATCACCGGACACCTGATAGGCCAACGCGGTTCCGTCTTTTCCCAAGAACAACGAGGAAATCTGTGTGTGCAGTGTTTCAATGACCACGAAAGCAAGAACTGCAAAGCATAGATCCAACACCAGTGCAGCATGATACCCTTTTTTGATACGCTCAATTTTCTTTGCGCCAAGATTCTGGGATACAAACGGCGAAACTGCATTGCCGATGGATACGAAGATCAGCGAAAAAACATTTTCTACCCGCATCGTTGCCGCATACCCGGCAAGTGCCTGTGTGCCGAAGGGATTTACCACTGCCTGCACGATCATCATACCGATAGACACTGTGGACTGCTGCAAAACCGATGGTACCGCAATGCGAAGCATGGAATACAGCTCCTGCCGGTCGAACCTGCTAAAGGAGCTCTTGTATTGCCGCATCCGAGACAGAAAGATCAAAAACGAAAACACGGCAGAAATTCCTTGTGCGATCAAGGTCGCAAGGGCTGCACCAAACACCCCCAGACCAAGACCGGCCACCATCCAGAGATCCATAAAAATATTCAGGATAGATGAGAATATCAGCAGTCCCAACGGAATTTTGGATTCACCGATGGAAGTGAACATGGTGGAAAGAATGTTGTACATGAATAGAAATGGGAAACCCACAAAGTAGACACGCAGATACAATACTGCTTCTTCCAATATATCGGCAGGGGTCTGTAATCCGCTCATCATGAAATGGGAAAAGCAAAAGCCAAAGACACCAAGGACAACGCTTAAGATCAAAAAGCTGATCAGGGACGTTGACACAATGGTTTTCATTTTACCATAATTTTTTGCACCAAAATAGCGGCTTACAAGCACACCTGCGCCCACACCAGCACCAAGCGCCACACAAATAAAAACATTGGTCAGTGCAGCACAAGCACCAACAGCCGCAAGTGCCGAGGAGCCAACAAATTGACCAACTATTATGGAATCGGCCATATTGTATACTTGTTGAAAAAAGCTACCAAGGATCATCGGCATCGCAAAAACAGTCAGCGCTTTAAGGGGTGGATCTGTGATCAAATATTCATCTTTCGACATGATTATATTCCTTCCAAAAATCGTTTATCGCAAATTTTATCGCAAGTTAAGAAATTCGTGCAACATTCAAACGGCATCTTTGCGATATGCAATTCACCGCTGTTGCATTAAAAAGTTGAATTGCTATAGTATTGGAATCTATCCAATATAAGTATATTCCCCTCTGTCTCAAAATGCAATCTGCGACTTCTGGCGGAGATGGTGGATATTCTCCCGCGGGCTAAGCAACAGCCCGCAGGGCTGGTTGCTTGCGGCCTGCGGGCCGCCGCCCTGTTCTCATCCTCACCATCTAGCCGCAAAAAAGGCACCAGCCTGAGCTGATGCCTTTTGTTGGCGGAGATGGTGGGATTCGAACCCACGTGCCCGATTAAGGACAAAACGATTTCGAGTCGTTCTCGTTACGACCGCTTCGATACATCTCCATATATTAGCCTTTACAGTATAGCAAAAAAGCGGTTTTCCGTCAACACTTTTCTCCCGTTACGGCACGGCTGCAAGCCATACGCAGCCGGGCCGTTTTGCGTTTTTGGGGCAGAAAGCGCGGTTTCTTTGCAAAAAAGGCTGTTCTTTTGGGCGGGAGCCGAGTATAATAGGAACGATATTTTTCAAATTTGAAGTACAGAGGAGAGCATTCCAATGGCACAGGCAAAACAAGATATGGGCACCGGCAACATCAAAAAGCTGATGCTGCAGCTCATGATCCCCGCCGTGGTAGCGCAGGTCGTGAACCTGTTGTATAACATCGTGGACCGCATTTACATCGGCCACATTGCGGGCATTGGCGCGGCAGCGCTGACCGGCGTGGGGCTGTTCACACCCATTCTGATGCTGCTGAACGCTTTTGCCATGCTGGTGGGCGCGGGCGGCGCGCCGCGCACCGCCATTGCTCTGGGGCAGGGCGACAAGAAACAGGCAGAAAAGATCATCTCCAACAGCTTTACCATGCTGCTGCTCTTTTCGGTGGTGCTGACCATTGGCTTCTATGCCGGGGCACCGGTGCTGCTGCGGCTGTTCGGTGCCAGCGATGCCACCCTGCCGTACGCCCTGAGCTACAGCCGCATCTACATTGCAGGCTCGGTGTTCGTGCTGGTGGTGCTGGGCATGAACCCTTTTATCACCACGCAGGGCTTTGCCAAGACCAGTATGCTTACCACCGTGATCGGCGCGGTGATCAACATTATCCTCGACCCCATCCTGATCTTCGGGTTCGGGCTGGGCGTGCGGGGCGCAGCCATTGCCACGGTGCTCAGTCAGGCCGTGGGCGCGGCATGGATCATCCGCTTTCTCACCGGCAAAAAGACCATCCTGCGCCTGCGCAGAGACTACCTGCGCCCGGAAAAGCAGATCATTCTGCCGGTGCTGGCGCTGGGCATCTCCTCGTTTGTGATGCTCTCCACCGAAAGCCTGCTTTCCATCAGCTTCAGCTCCAGTCTGGCGCGGTACGGCGGCGATGTGGCTGTGGGTGCCATGACCGTCATCACCAGCGCATCCCAGCTGTGCACGCTGCCCATTCAGGGCATCTGTCAGGGCGGACAGCCGGTGATGAGCTTCAACTTCGGCGCAGGCAAGAAGGCCCGCGTCAAGGAAGCCTTCCGTTTTCAGCTGACGCTGTGCGGGTCCTACACCTGCTTGTTCTGGCTGTTGATGATGCTGTTTCCCGGCGCGGTGGCGGGCATTTTCACCTCGGACACCGCACTGATCCAGTACACCACGTGGGCCATGCGCATTTACATGGCGGGCATTTTTGCCATGGGCTTCCAGATCGCCTGCCAGCAAAGCTTTATGGCGCTGGGGCAGGCTAAGGTCAGCCTGCTGCTGGCCTGCCTGCGCAAGATCATTCTGTTGATCCCCCTCATCTTCATTCTGCCGCATGTTCTGCCGGATGCAGTGTTCGGCGTGTTTCTGGCCGAGCCGGTCAGCGACATTCTGGCCGCCACCATCACCACCATCACCTTCTTTGCCCGGTTCGATAAGATCCTCGACCGCGGTGCAGCAAGAATCTGACAAAGAGCTTTTTCTGCACAGTTATCAACCCCATCAAAATCCTTTTAGCTTGTATCTGATATCAGCCCACCTATCATAAACCTTGCATCATTCTGTAACACTATGTAATCTTTTGTTTTTTCGCAATTATCCAGCTGACGAAACATGTTCCATGTGATATACTATTTTCAAGTAATTCGCATTTACATCAAAAGGGAGGCTCCGATATCATGGCCCTGCAAAACTATGCAATTGAACCCATGAAAACCTTTTGGATGGTCAATATTCCATTCCAAATTATCAGCGGGAATATTCCTGGGAGGAAAATGAAATTCAGGATTTTCTGAATGATCTGGAGGATACCTGTGCCAATCCGAGCACCATTCACTTTTTCGGGCAGATCGTAGTTCACAATGATGAGGACTCCCAAACAAAATTCATTATTGATGGGCAGCAGCGCACAATTACATCCATGATTTTTGTGCACTCTCTTCAGCTTTTGTACGAAAATCTATATTTTACCACTCAATATCATCCTGCATCAAAAAAGGAAGTTCTATTGTCCAATTATGTAGGAGAATACTCTGATGAGGAAAAAAGCCTTCATCTCATCCTTAGTGAAGCGGATAATCCTTACTTTATTCAAACCATAACTGCTAGACAGCCGTCTGATTCCAAAGAAACGAAAAAGTCCTGGGAAAGAATCCGAAAAGCATTCAAGACTATTTATGAATATCTTGATTCGCACTGCCAGGACGCTTCCGATACTTCCAAGAAAATGGATTGCCTTAACCGATACTTCGAGGCCTTCTTCGAGCGGTTCAAAGTCATGTATATTGAGGCCACCAAGCTGGAAGAAGCTTTTATCATTTTTGAAACATTGAATGCTCGCGGAAAAGACCTTGAAACAGCAGATTTACTCAAAAATTTTGTTTTCAGCAAGTCAAAAGATGTGGATGACACTCAGAAAAAATGGAATTCCATTGTAGACAACCTGGATAAAATTGATACAACCAATTATATCCGACATTATTGGAACTCTTCTCATAAATTCATTCGCAAAAACGACTTATACCGGGAAATCGTAAAATTCATCAAGACCCCTGCTGATGTGTCAGCTTTTCTCGATAGTCTTGAAAATTGTTCTCAATTCTACCATGACATTGCATTTCCGGAGGAAAACGTTGATTTTACAGACGATAAATTGATCTCTTGTCTAAAGAATCTCAAAATCCTCAAGGCCAAAACTTTTTACCCGATTTTGCTTGCAATGAAACAGGCGAAAGAATCCTATTCTGAAAAAGACCTCTTGACCGTCGCCGAAACCATTGAAGTCTATGTTTTTCGTAATTTTACAATCTGCGGAAAGGTTGCCAACACCGGTGAACGATTCTTTTCTGAGATCGCTCTCCGGATTTACGGTGATCTAAATTCCGTTACCGCCATCTGTAAAGAAATCCGAAAATCAATTGTCCCAGACGATGAGTTCACTGCTGCTTTCAATACCTGGTCAGGTTCCAACCGTGAAATTATTCGCTATATCCTGAGAAAAATCAACAAACAATTATCTCCAACAGATGAATTGAATCTCAACAACAGCGATGTTCACATCGAACATGTAATGCCAATTGAAAACAGTAAATGGAAAATCCCAGAAGATACTCACAATGAGTATCTTTGGCGGTTGGGAAACCTCACGCTTTTAAGCGGAAAGCTGAATATCCAGATTTCCAATGAGGTTTTTCCAATTAAAGTGTCAGAATATGCCAAATCAAAAATTGACCTTAATAAATCGCTGTGCACCTGCAGCGATGGTACTCCGCGCACAAAATGGATCGTTCCCGATGATATTGATATCCGTCAAAAATATTTTTCGGATTATGCACTCATAATCTGGCACATCCATTAAACAACTTTTCTATTCAATCAATAAAACAACGCGGCCCCCATACATGAAAAGGGAGCCGCGTTGTTTTTTATTCCGGTTTTATTTCCCCGACAGCAGAATGGCCAGCACGGCTTTCTGCACATGCAGGCGGTTCTCGGCTTCGTCAAAGATCTCCGGTGCGTGCTGCTCGAACACCGCCGAGGAGATCTCCTCGCCCCGGTGGGCGGGCAGGCAGTGCAGCACCATGACATCGGGCTTTGCGCTTTCCAGCAGCTTGCTTGTGAGCTGGTAGCCCACAAAATCCCGCAGGCGCTGCTCACTTTCCGGCGTGCCGGGCTTGGCGGTGTTCCACACAGCCGTTGCCACCACGTCGGCATCCTGAATACCCTCGGCAGGGTCTGCGGTCAGGTGGAAGGCGCTGCCGTACTTGTGGGCGAACATCAGCACATCCGCCGCCGGGCGGTAGCTCTGCGGGCAGACGCAGGTGACCTGCATCCCAGCCAGCAGTCCGCCCACGATGAGGCTGTTTGCCATGCTGCTGCCGTCGCCGACAAAGCAGAGCTTCCGGCCCGCAAGGCTGCCCCGGCGCTCCCGAATGGTCATCAGGTCGGCCAGAACCTGGCAGGGATGGGCGTAATCCGTCAGGCCGTTGATCACCGGCACACCGGCCAGCTCGGCAAACTCTTCCAGATCGCTCTGGCGGTAGGTGCGCCACACCACGCAGTCGTAGTAGCGGCCCAGCACCCGGGCGGTGTCCTTGAGGGGCTCGCCGCGCCCGGCCTGCAGCTCGGCGGTGTTCATGTAGTTGCCCAGACCGCCCAGCTGGTACACACCCACCTCAAAGCTGGTGCGGGTGCGGGTGGACGCCTTGGAGAATATCAGGGCAACCGTCTTTCCTGCCAGCAGCGGGGCCGTGCCGCCCAGCTTCTGCTGTGCCTTGAGTTGATCGGCCACATCCAGAATGTGGGTCAGCTCGGCAGGGGAGAGGTCGCTCATTTTCAGCAGATTTTTCATGCCTGCTCCTTCGGAGCCGTCGGCTCCATCTTGCCCAGCACATCGCTCAGGATCTCCAGCGCCATGTCCACATCGTGCTCGCTGAGGGTCAGCGGCGGCAGCAGGCGCAGGCGGGTCTTGGCTGTCAGCACCAGCAGGCCCGCTTCGCGGCAGGCGGCCAGCACATCTGCGGCCTTGAGGTCGTAGAACTCGATGCCCACCATCAGGCCGATGCCGGAAATGCTCTTGACATGGGGCAGCTTTGCGATGCCTGCGCGCAGCTGGACGGCACGCTCGTTGACATTGGCAAGGAAGCTCTGGTCCATGCGGTCCACTACCACGTTGGCACCGGCGCAGACCACCGGGTTGCCGCCGAAGGTGGAGCCATGGGTGCCGGGGCCCATGCCCTCGGCCACCTTTTCGTTCATCAGCACTGCGCCGATGGGCAGGCCGCCGCCCAGACCCTTGGCCAGCGTGACCACGTCCGGCTTGAGGTTGTAGTGCTCGCAGCACAGGAAGGTGCCGGTGCGGCCCACGCCGGTCTGCACCTCGTCCACGATGAGCACAAGGTCTTTTTCGTCGCAGAGCTTGCGCACGGCCTGCACGTAGTCCGGGTCCAGCGCCATCACGCCGCCCTCTCCCTGAATGAGTTCCAGCATCACGGCGCAGGTGGTGCGGTCCACCAGCTCCTGCAGTGCTTCGATATCGCCTGCCGGAGCATACAGGAAGCCCTCGTTGAAGGGGCCGAAGTAGTTGTGGAACACCTCCTGACCGGTGGCGGTCAGGGTGGCGATGGTGCGGCCATGGAAGCTGTTCACCAGCGTGATGACCGTGGTGCGGTCCTTGCGGTAGTGGTCCACGCTGTACTTGCGCGCGGCCTTAATGGCACCCTCGTTGGCCTCGGCACCGGAGTTGCCAAAGAACACCTTGCTCATGCCGGTGCGCTTGCACAGCTTTTTGGCCAGCTTGCCGCAGGGCGCGGTGTAGTAAAGGTTAGAGGTATGCTGCAGCTTGTGGGCCTGCTCGGAAACGGCCTCGGCCCAGTCCAGATCACAGTAGCCAAGGCTGTTCACGCCAATGCCGCTGGTAAAATCCAGATACTGCTGGCCCTCTGGGCCTGCGGCGCGCAGGCCGTGGCCTTTTTCCAGCACGATGGGGTTACGGTTATAGGTGTGCAGGACGTATTCGTTGTCCCGCTTGATGACTTTTTCAGAATCCATAGGTGTACCCTCCTGTGAACAGAAACTGTGAACAGAAAACCCTCTCAGGCGCTTTCGCGCCAGAAAATGCTGGCAAAGGCTTGAGAGGGTCATTTTTCTTATTATACCGCCTGCACGGCACCGGCGCAATGCTTATTCGCGGTGGCTGCGGCGGTAAAAGCGGGTGCCGGAGCCGCGGTTGGAGAACAGCTCCAGCAGGATGGAGTGGGGCACGCGGCCATCGATGATGACCGCCTCGTGCACGCCCTGATAGATGGCATCGGCCATGCCGCCGATCTTGGGGATCATGCCGCCCGCAATGATGCCGGCGGACTTATAGCCCTCGATCTCGGACACCTCCACCTCGGGGATGAGGGTGCTCTCGTCGTCCTTATCCCGCAGCAGGCCCGCGATATCGGTCATGGATACCAGCTTCTCCGCTTTCAGCGCAATCGCGATCTGCGCAGCGGCGGTGTCGGCGTTCACGTTGTAGGCCTGACCCAGATCGTCCATGCCCACCGTGGCGATCACGGGGATGAAGCCGCCATCCAGCAGGCTTGCGATCAGGGTAGCGTCCACATGCACGATCTCGCCCACATGGCCCAGCTGGGGGTCCAGCTCGGTGCAGCGCAGCATCTGACCGTCCATGCCGCACAGGCCCACGCCGCGGCCGCGCAGCTTTGCCACCAGATCCTTGTTCACCTTACCGGCCAGCACCTGCTGCACGATCTCCATGGTGGCATCGTCAGTCACCCGCAGACCGTTTGCGAAATGGCTCTCCACACCCACCTTTTTCAGCATCTCGTTGATAGCCGGGCCGCCGCCGTGCACCAGCACCACGCGCACACCCAGCAGGGTAAGGGTGACCAAATCGTTCATGACGGCATTTTTCAGTTCTTCGTTGATCATGGCATTGCCGCCGTACTTTACCACCATGGTCTTTCCGTGATACTTCTGGATGTAGGGTGTCGCCTCAGAGAAAAGGCGCGCCATTTCTTCGTTTTTCATAAGATTTCCTCTGAACCCTCTCAGTCAATGCCTTGCGGCATTGCCAGATTCCCCTTTTTGTCGCTCACGCGACATCTTCCCCCGGCGCGGGGGAAGTCTGTCCTCTCAAGGGGGAGCCTTTGCTGGACGGGTCACTTTATTTCATAAAATCAGCTGCTTGTCGTTCGTTTTAAGCTCCCCCTTCGGGGGAGCTGGCGCGCAGCGCCTGAGAGGGTTATCAGGTGCGGTAGTCGCCGTTGATCTTGACGTAATCGTAGGTCAGATCGCAGCCCCATGCCTTTGCGGATGCATCGCCGGTGCCCATGTCCACCTTGACCAGCACATCGTGCTCAGCCAGCACCTTGGCGGCTTCGTCCTCGCTGTAGGGGTGGTAGGCGGCGTTTTCGCACACATACACCTCACCGGCCTTGCTGGAAAGCCACACGCAGACCTTATCAATGGAGAAGTCGCCGGGGGTGTAGCCGATGGCGCACAGGATGCGGCCCCAGTTGGCATCGCGGCCGAACACTGCGGCCTTGAACAGGTTGGAGCACACCACGCTGCGGCTGACGGCACGGGCGGTCTTCAGGTCGGGGGCGTGGGTCACTTCGCAGGTGATGAGGTGGGTGGCACCCTCGCCGTCACCGGCGTGCTCGGCACACATGTGCTCTGCAATGGCGGTGAGCGCGGCAACAAAGGCTTCGTAGTCCGCGTTCTCCTCGCAGATCTCCGGGTTGCCTGCAAGGCCGGAAGCCATGATGATCAAGGTATCGTTGGTGGAAGTGTCCAGATCCACGCTCATCTGGTTGTAGGTGCCGGGCACCACGGTCTTGAGGGCCTTTTCCAGCAGGATGGGCGAGACGGCGGCATCGGTGGTGTAGAAGGCCAGCATGGTTGCCATATTGGGGGCGATCATGCCGCTGCCCTTGCCAATGGCACCCACCGTGCAGGTCTTGCCGCCCAGCTCGAACTGGATGGCGTATTCCTTTTTGTGGGTATCGGTGGTCATGATGGCGGTGGCAGCGTCGGTGCTGCCCTGCTCGTCCGCAGCCAGCTTTGCGGCGGCGGCAGGGATGCCCCGGGCAAAGGGGTCGATGACCATGGGCTGACCGATGACACCGGTGGAAGCGGGCAGAACGTCCTGCGGGTCGATGCCCAGCTCCTTGCCCACCAGCTCACAGCATTCTTCGGCCAGAGCCACGCCGTTGGCGGCGCAGGTGTTGGCGTTACCGCTGTTCACGATGATCGCCTGTGCGTAGCCGTCCTTCAGGTGGGCACGGTCCACCTTGATGGGTGCGCCGCAGACCTTGTTGGTGGTGTACACACCGGCGGCGGCGCAGCGCACGTCCGCCTTGATGAGTGCCAGATCGTATTTTTCTGCATGGTTTGCGCGGATGCCGCAGTGCACGCCAGCCGCTGCAAAGCCCTTGGGCGCGCAGATGCCGCCCGCAACTTCTTGATACTGCATAATGATCTTCCTTTCCCACAAAGAAATACTTCTCACTCGAACGGGCTAGCCCTCTCAGGCTCACATACGTTCGCCAGCTCCCCCAAAGTGGGAGCCCTTGGCAGTCCACGCAAACTTCATCTTTTTGCCAAGGCCTCTCCCTTTGGGAGAGGTGGATTTGCGAAGCAAAGACGGAGAGGGCGAGGACGCTGCCCGTGTACGAGCCATCTTTATTCCAACCCTTTGGTCTCTTCCAGCCCCAGCATCAGGTTCATGCACTGGACGGCCGCGCCGGAAGAGCCTTTGCCCAGATTATCAAACAGGGAGACCAGCATCATCTGGTCGCCTGCAGCGTTCACGGTCATGTACAGCTCCATGCGGTCGGTACCGGCCATGGCATTGGAGTACAGGCCGTTCTCCGGCAGGGCTTCGTTCAGAGCGTGCACCTTGACGGTGGCAGCATCCTTGTAATATGCCGCAATGCCCTCGGCCACCTGTTCGGCGGTGCTGCCCGCCAGCGTCAGATCCAGCGGCACCAGCACCTGCATGCCGCAGTAGTAATCGCACACCACGGGCACGAACATGGGGGTGTGGGCAAGGCCGCTGATCTTCTGCATTTCCGGCAGGTGCTTATGGGCAAGGCCCAGACCGTAGCTCTTGGGTGCATCCAGCTTGCTGTGCGCCGGGCGATCAGCGCTCTCGTACTCGGCGATCATCTTTTTGCCGCCGCCGGAGTAGCCGGAGATGCCGGTACAGCTGAAGGGATAATCTGCCGGTGCAAGGCCCAGCTCCACCAGCGGGCGGGCAATGCTGATAAAGCCGCTGGCATAGCAGCCGGGCACTGCCACGCGGCAGGAATTTTTGATTTTTTCCTTCTGGCCCGCCAGCTCCGGGAAGCCGTAGTCCCATGCGGCATCGGTGCGGAAGGCGGTGGAGGTGTCCAGCACCTTCACGTCCGGGCGCAGCAGGGGCATGACCTCTTTGGAAGCGGCATCCGGCAGGCAGAGGAAGGCGAGGTCGGCAGAGTTGATGACCTTCGCGCGCTCGTTCACATCCTTGCGGCCCTCTGCGGAAATGGAAAGCAGCTCGATCTCCGGGCGTTGTGCCAGACGGTCGGCAATGCGCAGGCCGGTGGTGCCGGAAGAGCCATCAATAAAAACTTTCACGCTCATGCGTTCTTTTCCTCCCACGCATCCAGCTGTGCGTTTGCCAGTGCGATCTGGTTGTTCACGCTGGCTTCGCTGGGGCCGCCGTAGCTGGTGCGGCCCTCGCAGCACTTGACCAGATCAATGGCATCGTAGATATCGTTCTCGAACAGAGCGCTGTAGCCCTTGAACTCGTCGAGGGTCAGCTCTTCAAGGGTCTTGTCCTTTGCGATGCAGTCGGACACCATGCAGCCGGTCAGCTTGTAGGCATCGCGGAAGGGCATCCCCTTCTTGGTGAGGTAGTCGGCGCAGTCGGTGGCGTTGATAAAGCCCTTGGCGGCGGCGCGGCGCATGTTGGCCGGAATGGTCTTCATGGTGTCCAGCATGGGAGTGACCGTCTTCAGGCACAGCTCCAGCGTATCCACTGCGTCGAAGATGGCTTCCTTATCTTCCTGCATGTCCTTGTTGTAGGCGAGGGGAATGCCCTTCATCATCACCAGCAGGGTGTTCAGGTCGCCGTAGACGCGGCCGGTCTTGCCGCGGATCAGCTCAGTAACATCCGGGTTCTTCTTCTGCGGCATGATGGAAGAGCCGGTGGTAAAGGCATCGTCCAGCTCAATGAACTTGAACTCCCAGCTGCACCAGAGGATGATCTCCTCGGAAAGCCGGGACAGGTGCATCATGCAGATGGAGATGGCGTTTGCCAGCTCGATGCAGAAATCGCGGTCGGACACGCCGTCCAGACTGTTGGCGCAGGGAGCCGCAAAGCCCAGCTTTTCGGCGGTGAACTGGCGGTCCAGCGGGTAGGTGGTGCCAGCCAGCGCGCCGCTGCCCAGCGGGCACTGTGCGTCCATGCGGGCGGTGGCATCCTCAAAGCGCTGCAGGTCGCGCAGCAGCATGGATGCATATGCCATCAGGGCGTGGCCAAAGGTGATGGGCTGGGCACGCTGCAGATGGGTGTAGCCGGGCATGACGGCGGTGGTGTTCTCACCGGCCTTTTTGCAGATGACCTTGATGAGCTCCACAATGTAGGCCTGCAGGGTGTGGCTGTAGTCCCGCAGGGTCAGGCGGATATCCAGCGCCACCTGATCGTTGCGGCTGCGGCCGGTGTGCAGCCGCTTGCCGGCATCGCCGATGCGGGCGGTGAGGGTCTGCTCCACAAAGGTGTGCACATCCTCGGCATTGGGGTCGATCTCCAGCCTGCCGGCTGCCAGATCGTCGGCGATGGAAGCCAGACCGTTGAGGATGTCCTCACAATCCTTTTCCGAGATGATGCCCTGCTTTGCCAGCATGGCGGCGTGCACGCCGCTGCCGCGCATATCCTGCGCGATCATGCGCTGATCGAAGCGGATGGAGGAGTTAAAGTCGTTCACGCGGGAATCCACGGCCTTGGAAAAACGGCCCTTCCAGAGTTGTTCTGCCATAGTTTTATCCTTTACTTTATGTCCAAACCCTCTCAGTCACGGCTTGCGCCGTGCCAGCTCCCCCGAAAGGGGGAGCTTTTTCAGCTTTTCCGTACCATGCACAAAGCTCGCCCTTCGGGAGAGCTGGCAAAACCGTCAGGTTTTGACTGAGAGGGTTAATTCCTTCTAAAAACGGCAAAGCCGCCGCAGGGGAAAACGCTCCTGCGGCGGTGCCGCCGGCAACGATGCCGGTTGGATGGAACTTCCGTGTGAAAGTGTGAAAACACACGAAAGGGAAGATGTTACAGCTGATTACTTGATCTCCGGCCAGTTCTTGGACAGCTTTGCGCGCTCCTTGATGGACAGGCCGAACAGGTTGATGAAGCCTGTTGCATCAGCCTGATTGTAGTCCTCGTCCTCACCGAAGGAAGCGGTCTGCTCGTCGTACAGGGTGTACGGAGAGGTGACGCCGGCGTTGATCATGTTGCCCTTGTAGAGCTTGAGCTTCACATCGCCGGTGACGGTCTTTTCCAGACTGTCGGCAAAGGCGTCCAGAGCCTCGCGCAGCGGGGTGAACCACTGGCCGTTGTAGACGATATCGGCATACTTCTGGGCCAGCTGAGCCTTGAAGTGAGAGCTCTCCTTATCCAGAGTGATCGTCTCCAGCACATTGATGGCCTTGTACAGGATGGCACCGCCGGGGGTCTCGTACACACCGCGGCTCTTCATGCCCACCAGACGGTTCTCCACGATATCCAGCAGGCCGATGCCGTTCTCGCCGCCCAGCTTGTTCAGGTGCTCCACCAGCTCCACAGCGCCCATCTCCTTGCCGTCCACAGCGGTGGGGATGCCCTTTTCAAAGTGGATGGTCACATAGGTGGGAACATCGGGAGCCTGCTCGGGGCTGACGCCCAGCTCCAGGAAACCGGGCTTGTTGTACTGGGGCTCGTTGGCGGGGCTCTCCAGATCCAGACCCTCGTGGCTCAGGTGCCACAGGTTCTTGTCCTTGGAATAGTTGGTCTCGCGGTTGATCTTCAGGGGGATGTGGTGAGCCTCGGCGTAGTCGATCTCCTCGTCACGGCTCTTGATGTTCCACTCACGCCACGGAGCAATGATGGCCATATCCGGGCACAGGGCCTTGAGAGTCAGCTCAAAACGCACCTGATCGTTGCCCTTACCGGTGCAGCCGTGGCAGATGGCATCTGCGCCTTCCTTGATGGCGATATCCGCCAGAGCCTTTGCGATGCAGGGACGTGCAAAGCTGGTGCCCAGCAGGTAGTCCTCGTACTTTGCGCCGAACTTCAGGGTGGGGAAAATGTAGTTCTCCACAAAGTCCTTCTTCAGGTCCAGCACGTACAGCTTGGAAGCGCCGGTAGCCTTGGCCTTTTCTTCCAGACCATCCAGCTCCGT
This sequence comes from Faecalibacterium faecis, assembly GCF_040096475.1. Classification (NCBI taxonomy): domain Bacteria; kingdom Bacillati; phylum Bacillota; class Clostridia; order Eubacteriales; family Oscillospiraceae; genus Faecalibacterium; species Faecalibacterium faecis. Next base: position 59,119 of record NZ_JBBMEP010000002.1, read on the forward strand.
GCCCTGACCCACGTCACCGGAGACAGCGACGACCTCGCAGTTGTTGTAGTTTTCCTTCAGCCAGGGAATGATGATGGAGGTATCCAGACCGCCGGAGTAAGCCAGCACGACTTTTTTGATGTTTTCCTTTTTCATAGGTGACGCTCCTTTTTCATAAAAATACACTTTTGTTTTCTGATGCGCACTTTCCCTTCGCATCCTCTTCCGTTGCGTTTCGGTTGATGCTTTTATTATACGCCGCGCTGTTTTTTCGTCAATAACAAAACCATACAAACCTTTTTTGCTTCCGGCACCCGTTTTTCGTTCATGTTGCATCTTTATGCGTTATTTGCAGAATATATTCATATTTTATGCATTTACACAGTATATATTCGGGGCACATGCATCCCGCCCGGGGCATGTGCGGACTACAGCACACGGAAAGAATTCACACCGCAAAAACAAAAAGCCCGGGACCCTTTTGTGAGCCGTCTGGCCCTGAAAGAGTCCCGGGTTTCGTTTTCGCTTTATGCGCCGGAAAATGGCCCGCCCGCCGCGCTCCATGCGCGGCACAGCAGTTCCTTCTGGGCCTTGGGCAGCTGCTTGAGGGCATACTCCCGCCGCAGGGCGGCGCGCTTATCCGCGCACAGTTCCAGATAGGCAAAATCCCCGGCCCCTCTGGCACGGGTGTATTTTGCGCCGCGTCCGCTCTGGTGTGCGCGCAGGCGGGCGGCAGGGTCGGTGGTCCAGCCGGTGTACAGCGTACCGCCGGTACACCGCACCATATACACAAAGGCGGGCTTTGGCCGGGCGCACGGCTCAGATGCGGCCATTGTTCTTTAACACCTGACGGCAGGCGGCAAGGGCAGTTTCCTTATCCTTGGCGGTGATGAGGAAGCGGCTGGCGTGGCAGAAGCTGATGCCCGGGATGCCGCTCTTCTGCTCAATGACCTCCTGCGGCTGGCCGGCCCAGCTCTGGGGGAAGGGCAGCTTGGGGCGCTTGGTCTTGTGGTCGGTGACGCACTGGGCGCTCCAGCCGCCGCGCTGGCTGGGGTAGATCACGAACAACGCGTCCGTCTTGTACAGGCCGTTCTTCCACGGCAGATAGCAGGGCAGCACCACGATGCCGTCCCGGGAGTTTTTGTAAGCCTGCTGCACCTTTTCGTCGGCGCGGTTCACGGCGTTGGCGCTGGCGATCTGATTTTCCAAGATCTGCTTTGCCACGGCCACCGCCTTGAAAAAGCAGGTGTCCTGATCCTCTTTGGAGTCCCACACCGGGTTAAAAAAGCCAATGGCATCGCACAGGCTGTTCTGCTCGCCGGTGTTATCGTTGAGGTCCAGCGGCTGGATGAAGTTCTCGTCAATAAGCCGGGCCTGACGCTCACCCACAAGGCCGGGGCCGAGCACCCGCCACAGCAGGCCGAGGGCCGCATAGGGCACGCCATTGGGGCGGTACTCCCGGGGCTCCTGATGGTGGTCGAACATACCAAAGCCCACATCGTACACGATGCCGTCAAAATCATCCGGCACCACAAAGCCGCGGGTGATCTTGATGTCCGGGCGCAAAATTTGCAGCAGGGCAGTGGCAAACACATCGTCGGCGTGGAACTTGCCGGCGTGGGTAAAGCCGTTTGCAGGAATTTTCATAGATGTACCTCGTTCCCAATAAAATGTCTGGCAACAGTATAGCACACTTTGCAGAAAGGGACAACGAAAAGCCCCGGAACGGGCACGCCATTCCGGGGCTTTTTGAGCGTATTCTTACTTTTTCTTTGTGGTGCGTGCCTTTTTAGCGGCAGGAGCGGCGGGCTTTTCCGCCGGGGTGGTCTCCGGCTCGCCCAGAGCCAGAATGCTGCTCAGTTCCTTCTGAGCTGCGGCATTCGTGGCATCGGTGGTAGCCAGCACGTCGGCGTAGAACTGCTCCATGCCCTCGCGGGTGGAGAAGGTGGCAACGTACATCTGGTTGCCCATGGCGCCGCTCAGCGCGTCCGGCATGCGGTCCACCATGCGCATGTTCTGCTGGTACTTCTGCATGATCTGCTCGTGGCTGTACACAAAGTGCTTGCCGTCGCGGCGGCCTGCAAACGGGCAGTAGAAGTGCTCGCCCACCGGCATATCGGTGCCGCCAAAGGCGATCATGTCCGCCCAGATCTTATACACGTTGGTGGAGCGGGCAAAGTTGATCATATCCGGGGTGAAGCCGCCGCAGGGGCGCATGTTGACCTCCAGCGCCACGATCTGGCCCTTTTTGCCCATGCTGGCCTGATTCTCGGTCATGCGGAAGAATTCAAAGTGGATGAAGCGGCTCTTCACGCCAAAGCTCTTGACGGCGGCACGGCCTGCAGCGCGGGTGTCCTCGGGCAGGTCCTTGATGATGTAGTAGATGGAGTTGTCGTTGTCGTTGACGATATCCATGATGGACATGGGGCTGACGTTGCCGGCCTCAAAGATGGGGTTGCCGTTGGCATCGATGATGGCATCGTAGCTGTTCACCTCGGCCCGGACGAACTCCTCCATGATGTACTCCACATCCGGGTGATGGGCCGTCTTCTGCACGAGGAACTTTTTCAGATCCTCGTCGCTGGACAGCTTGTGGGTATCGGATGCGCCCACGCCGTTATCCGGCTTTACCACCACCGGGTAGCCCACCTCGTCGATGAACTTCCGGCAGCCCTCGTAATCGTCCACCATGTGGTAGCGTGCGGTGGCGATGCCGGCCTTCTGGTAATACTCCTTCATCTTGCTCTTGTACTTGATGCGGGGCATATCGGAGGTCTGGAAGCCGGAGGTGATGTGGAAATCGGTGCGCAGGGCTGCGTCCCTCTCCAGCCAGTATTCATTGTTGGACTCCAGCCAGTCGATGCGGCCATACTTGAAGGCAAAGAAGGCCACGGCGCGGTAGACCTCGTCGTAGTTTTCCAGACTGCCCACCTTGTAGTACTCGTTCAGGCTGTCCTTCAGCTCCGGCTTCAGCTCATCGTAGGGCTGGTCGCCGATGCCCAGCACATTCATGCCGTTGTTTTTCAGCTCACGGCAGAACTGCCAGTAGTTGGTGGGGAAGTTGGGCGAAATAAAAATGAAATTCTGCATGGTTTTATGATTCCTCTTTCCTCTATAAACCTCTATAAAGGCGGCCTCGCCCTCTCCGTCCGCTCGCAAAGCTCGCGTCCACCTCGTTCCCCTTTCTGTCGCTTGCGCGACATCTTCCCCCGACCGGGGGAAATCTGTCAAAGGGAGAGGCCTTGGCAGTACGGCAAGGCCTTTTGGTTTTGCCAAAGGCTCCCCCTTTGGGGGAGCTGTCACCGAAGGTGACTGAGAGGGCGAGCCATTTTACTCGCCCAGAATATACGGCATGTAATATGCAGTCTGCTTATACCACCAGTTCCAGTCGTGGTTCACATCGTGGCCCCACAGGTCTACCCAGATGGGGATGTTCTTGGCCTCGAAGATGCGCTTGAGGAACCATGTGGTGTCCGGCTGCTCCCAGTCGCCCTGACCGCAGCAGATGACCGCCTTCTGGCTGCGGAACAGCTGCATGTAGGGGTGATCCTCCGGGAAGTTCTTCATGTAGTCCACGGGCGAGTTCATGTACACCAGCTCGTCCATATAATTGCCGAAGCCATAGTGGGCCGTGTAGATGCCGCTGAGGGCCAGACAGCCGCAGAACACATCCGGGCGGCGCAGGTACAGGTTGACCGCATGGGTAGCGCCCAGACTGCAGCCAAAGGCAATGACACCGGGCAGGTCGTCCCAGCCGTTGCGCTCCTTGGCCTGATACTGGATCTTGGGCACAGCCTCCTCCACAATATAGCGCAGCCACTGCTCATAACGGCGGATGCGCCAATAGGGGTCGCCCTGCGTGTCGGACCAGGTCTCCTTGTCCATGGTATCAATGGAGATCACCATGATCTTACCAGCATCGATCCATGGGGCAAGGGTGTCGGCCATGTGGAAGTTCTCAAAATCGAAGAAGCGGCCATCCTGACAGGGGATGTACAGCATCGGGCGGCCTGCGTGGCCGTAAATTTTGCACTCCATGTCGCGGCCCAGCGCCGGGCTGTAGTCCTTAAAATACTGCATTTCCATGGTGTTTCCTCCTTTTAGGGTTTACTCCTCCACCTCATACATCAGGGTGTGGAACATAAAGGGCAGCTGTTTTTCCCAACTGGCTTCGCTGTGGGTGCCGCCGGGCACGATGCGGCTGGTAAGGTGGATGCCCCGGGTCATGACCTTTGCGCACATCTCTGCAAAGCCGCAGCGCATCCCGTCGTGGTTGCCCATCTCGCGGGAGCCGTAGTCCATGTACAGCACGGTGCCCGGCTCCAGCTTTGCGCGGCCCACAAGGCCGGAAAGCTTTTCCGGCGACACCCAGATAGACGGTGACAGCGCCGCCGCACGGCTGAAAGTGTCGTTGTACTGCAAAAGGGCGTACAGGCTCATCAGGCCGCCCATACTGCTGCCGCCGATGAAGGTGTGCTCCCGGTCGGGCAGGGTGCGGAAGTTGCGGTCGATGAAGGGTTTGAACCGGTGGATATACCAGCTCATGGTGGCCTGACCCGTGCCGTCGAAGTGGCCGAACTGCGGGTCGTCGAACCGGTAGGGCGAATACTCCACCAGCCGTTCGTTGTTGGCTCCGGCGTTGCACTCCACCGCCGCCACGATCAGCGGGGTGTCGGTGTAGTCCAGATAATCGGCCACGCCCCAGCTTTTGCCAAAGGTGGCATCCTCGTCAAAAAAGACGTTCTGGCCGTCGAACATATACAGCACCGGATACCGGCGGTCGGGGTCAGCTTCATACATCGTGGGCAGATAAACATATACTCTGCGCTGCTCGGTGCCGTTGACGGCAGGGTAGCTCACGCTCCATTTTTTGACCATGGGTCCATTCCTCTCAATCTTTCCCGCACGCCTGCCGCAATGCAGGCCGCTGTTCTGTTTTCAGTTTAGCACTGCAGGGCACAGAAAGCAATTGCGCCGGGAAATTTTGGAGGTTTGACGGAGAGGGCGAGGACGTTATCCTAATATACGGCAAACGCCGCCGAGCGGAGGCCTGGCGGCGTTTGCTGCTATTCTGAATAAAAAGGTTCTCTCCGGAGAATCGGGATCAATTCTTTTTCTCAACAGGCACGATCCAGCCCTTGGTATCGGGGATCTTGCCCCACTGCATACCGGTCATGGTGTCGTACAGCTTCTGGGTGACAGGGCCGATCTTGCCGTCGCCGATGTAGGCGTGCTCGCCCTTCCAGACCAGCTCCTTGACGGGGGAGACGACAGCGGCGGTACCGGTGCCGAACACCTCTTCCAGCTTGCCTTCGCGGGCAGCAGCCATGATGTCGGCAATGGCGATCTTGCCCTCGACGACCTCATAGCCCCAGTCCTTCAGCAGCTCGATGCAGCTGCGGCGGGTAACACCGGGCAGAACGGTGCCGACGGTAGCAGCGGTGTACACCTTGCCGTCGATCTTGAACATGATGTTCATGCTGCCAACTTCCTCGACGTACTTCTTCTCCACGCCGTCCAGCCACAGCACCTGTGCGTAGCCCTGCTCCTCGGCCAGCTCGCCGGCCTTGATGGAAGCAGCGTAGTTGCCGCCGCACTTGGTGAAGCCGGTCAGGCCGGGAGCGGCACGGATGTACTCGTCTTCCACGTAGATGCGGACGGGGTTGATGCCCTCGGCATAGTAAGCGCCCGAGGGAGCGCAGATGATGCAGAAAATGTAGTGCTTGGAAGCGTGCACGCCCAGACCCACGTCGTTTGCGAACACGAAGGGACGGATATACAGGGAAGCACCGTCGGAATGGGGCACCCAGTCACGGTCCACATCCACCAGAGTTTCAACCGCCTGAATGTAGTCCTCCACAGGGATCTTGGGGATGCACAGACGGTCGGCGGAGTCCTGGAAACGCTTTGCGTTGCAGTCCGGGCGGAACAGCTGGATGGTATCATCGGCCGTGCGGTATGCCTTCATGCCCTCAAAGATCTCCTGAGCGTAGTGGAACACGACAGTAGCCGGGTCCAGTTCAAAGGGGCCGTAGGGGACAATGCGGGCATCGTGCCAGCCTTCGCCCTCGGTGTAATCCATCACGAACATATGGTCGGTGAACTTCTTGCCAAAACCCAGATTGCTCTCGTCAGGCTTTGCCTTCGGAGCAGTGGTACGGGTGATCTTGATATCCAACATGATTTATTTTCCCTCTTTCCTGATCTCGGGCGCAGCGAGTGAAAATGCGCCCGCAAACACCGAATGTTGTTTTCTATTATAATAATATGAATGTGATTTACAAGGAAACGAAAAATCTTTCATCTTTGGACAGGTTAAGTTGCGCTAAATTGCCTGCTTTTCCATGTGCAAACTGCCCAAAATATGATACAATGAGGGCATAAGCCGGATCTTACAGGCTCAGAAAGGAGCTTTTGCACAATGATAAAAGGTGTTATTTTTGATATGGACGGGCTGATGTTCGACACTGAGCGCATCTGGGCCACCCTGTGGAAGCCCGCACTGGCCACACTGGGTCTTCCTTATAAGGAAGGGCTGGACGCTGCCGCGCGCGGCTCGGCAGGCGATTCCATGCGGGCCGTGCTGCGCCGCTTCTACGGCCCGGACTGCGACACCGATGCCATCATGGATGCCCTGCACGCGCAGGCGGAGACGGCCTTTCAGGCACCGCCGCCCAAAAAGCCGGGTCTGGATGAACTGATTGCCTATCTGGAAGCGCAGCACATTCCCATGGTGGTGGCTTCCTCCAGCCGGATGGCATCCATCCTGCGGCACCTCAACAACTGGCACATGACCGATCACTTCAAGGCCCTTATTTCCGGCGAGCAGTTCACCTCGTCAAAGCCCGACCCGGAGATCTTCCTCACCGCGGCCAAGGCGCTGGGCACCACCCCGGCTGAAACGCTGGTGCTGGAGGACAGCTACAACGGCGTGCGGGCCGGTGCGCGGGGCGGCTTTTTCACCGTGATGGTGCCGGACCTTGCCCCCGCCGACGACGAGATGCGCCGTCTGTACACCGCCGAGTGCAAAGACCTGCGCGAGGTGAAAAAGATGCTGGAGGAGGGGAAGCTTCTTTCCGAAGCCTGAAATATACAGTTGGTCTTTTATATTTTCACGCTAAAAAAGCGGAGAACATCCTCAAGGAAGTCTTTGCCCGCCTTATCCAGCAGTCCTCCCGTGTGGAGCTGGGCAAGAAGTTTGAAAGCGGCTTCTATGCCAAGCCCGACACCTCCAGCCCGCAGGCTGTACCCGCCGCAGGCGAACCCACCATCTCCATGACGGCTCTTTTGGAGTTGCTCAAGGATGCCGACCCGGAAATGAAGGCAAAGCTCCGCCTGGCCCTGCTCACCTGATGCAAAAAAGGGCACTGATTGCAATGCAATACAGCGCCCTACATCATCGGACATGGATAACACCGACCGTGCAGAAACCGTGCACTTACTCCCAGACAAACTAAAATCCACTTCATCCGACAACGACTTGACGGCATTGGTTCGAGTGACCGCACACCAAAAATCAAGTCTTGGAGGATACTATTATGACGAAATTGCTTTCCTGCCGCTACAACATGGACACCAACCGGGTGGAAGCCCGGTTCGCAGATGGCTCTGCTGTTGCCATCGACTGCATCGCTGTGGAGGACGAGTACGGAAACACCCCAGCGCAGCGGGCAGAGTTAGACTGGCTGCTCTATAATAAGCCCTTGGAGTACGCACAGATGGTGCTGAGAGGGGAGATGGAGCGTTATCTGTCGCTTGGCTGCGACCACGGCAGGCTGGAGGATTGAACCTTAGAAAACGCGCGGCAAAAATGCTAATCGCGCGGCGCGCGTTTCAGCGCGCGATTTCACTTTTCCGAAATTCAATCGTATTACGGTTTATTTTTGCAAATCCTCACTTTCACGTCGCACCTTCCCACGCATGAAAAATGCGCGCCCGTGCGATTTTTGTTCGCGGTTTGTTCGCGATTAGCCAGATTTATTCGCGCTTTGCTCGCGCGATTACGCGTTTTCAGCGCAATTTCAGCGTAAATCCCGGAAAGTCAGCGTAAATAACCATTTACCATATAAATGATGCCCGCCCAGCTGTGGAAAAGCCACAGTGGGCGGGCATTTTGCTTTTTAATCCAGATATCGGTTCATCAGGCTCAATACGATGCCAAGTCCTGCCGGGAGACTTTTCAGGTCTACCCACTCGGCACGGGTGTGGGCACCGGCACCTTTTACGGTGCCAATGGTATTAGCCAGAACATTGCGCGAGAGAGGAATGTTGGCATCGGTGGAATAGGGACCAAGATCCAGTTCGCCCTCATAATACTGCCGGATGCAGGCGGCGTTTTCTGATGTCCACTTTTTCAGCTCGGTCTTGTCTCCATCGCCGCAGCCCGGGCGAACGCCCAGCACTTCCAGATTGATCTTTTTGCCCTTGGCGCGGAATTCATTCACCACCCGGTTCAGTTCCCCCTTCATGACCTGCAGGCACGCTTCACTGGCAGAGCGGTACTCGTACAGCAGGGTAACTTCCTGTGCAATGGAATTGACTGTGCTGCCGCCCTCAATGCGGCCCACATTGTAGGTGGTGTATTCCTGCTGCGGCGGGGTGATCCGGTACAGCTCGTGAATGATCTCGGCAGCGATCTGAATCGCGTTGTCTTTGCCGAAGTCCAGATAGGAGTGCCCGCCGGGGCACTGCACCTGCATCCGGTAGCGGTGGGAGCCTACGGCGATGCTGGTACACTGGGACATATAACCGTCGAAGGAATAAAACTTCCTGATACGGTCGCCGTAGTTATTGAAGATCTCCTTGCAGCCCTTCAGATTGCCAAGGCCTTCTTCGCAGCTGTTGGCCACGATCATCAGACCGGTGTGCAACCGGTCTTTGTGCTGCACCAGAAAGCGGGTGGCTAGCATCAGGTTCACCAGATTGGCAGTGTCATCGCCGATGCCGGGTGCCCGCAGGATGTCGCCGTCACGGCGCATAGGCAGTTCTTCCGTGTCATTGAACACCACGTCCATGTGAGCCATCATCACGGTGATCTCATCGTACCGATCACAGTTGAACTTGCAGATTACGTTTTGGGCTTCATCGATCCACACCTCGTTGCAGCCCTCGTGCTCGAACCACTTTTTGCAGAACGCAGCGCGCTTTTCCTCGTGGTGGCTGGGGGCCGGGATGCGGCCCAGCGTCATGAGCAGTTCTGCCTGTTCATCCCTGCAGGACGCTATAAACCGATCCAGCTCTTCTTTTTCGATCATACAATTTCCTCCGTTTCACATAGCAGCCGTACCACCGCAAAAAAGGAGCAGAGCTGTGGTTGGTCAGCTCTGCTCCTTTGCAGAATGGGGGTCTCCGGTTATGCAGGTTATTCTTCGGGGATAGTCACATCATTTTCCAGATCCGCGCCGTTGGAAGCAATGAGCTTTTTATAGTAGTAGAAGGACTTCTTGCGCAGGCGCTTGCCGGTGCCTTTGCCGTAGTCATCCTGATCCACATAGATCATGCCGTAGCGCTTGGTCATCTCGGAAGTGCCGGAAGAGATCAGGTCGATGGGGCCCCACCATGCGTAGCCGAACACGTCCACGCCATCTGCGATCGCCTCCCGCAGCTGCTCCACATGGGCGCGCATGTAGTCGATGCGGTAGTCGTCCTGGATCTGCCCCTTTTCATCAAAGTGATCCACGGCTCCCAGACCGTTCTCGGAGATGAAGATGGGCTTGTGGTAGCGGTCATAAATGCGGTTCAGGGTGATACGGAAGCCGATGGGGTCGATGGTCCAGCCCCAATCGGACTTGGGCAGGTAGGGGTTCTTGATATCGGACAACAGACGGCCGATGGGCTGCGGCACCGGGCTGCCCTTATAGCGCATGATGTAGGTCATGTAGTAGCTGATGGTAATGAAGTCCACCGCACCCTCTTTGAGGATCTTCGTATCATCCTTGCCCATCTCGATGTGGATGTTGTTCTCATCAAAGAAGCGCTGCATATAGTAGGGATACTCACCGGTGGCCTGCACATCGGTAAAGAACCAGTTGAAGTGATCCTCGAACATGACCTGCAGCTGATCCTCGGGCTTCGGGGACTCGGCGTAGTTCTCCAGACGGCAGAGCATGTTGCCCATCTTGGCATCCGGGTCGATCTCGTGCAGCTTTTTCGTTGCCAGTGCGCTTGCCACGAACTGGTTGTGCACAGCCTGGAACTTCTCCTGCCAGTGGCCCAGATAGGGGTTGCAGCTGCTGGGTTCCGGTGCGCCGTCAAAGATGACGCCGCTGCTGGTAAAGGGGTTGGACAACACATTGTTGATCTCGTTGAAGGTGAGCCAATACTTAACTTTGCCCTTGTAGCGGCGGATGACCGTCTCGGCATACTTTTCAAAGGCCTCTACGGTGTGGCGGCTGAGGAAGCCGCCGTACTCCTCGGCCAGATGCAGCGGTGTATCAAAATGGGACAGGGTGACCAGCGGCTCAATGCCGTACTTGTGCAGCTCGTCGAACACTGCATCGTAGAACTTCAGACCCTCTTCGTTGGGGATGGCATCATCACCGTTGGGGAAGATGCGGCTCCAGCTGATGCTCATGCGGAACACCTTGAAGCCCATCTCGGCGAACAGCTTGATATCATCCTTATAGGTATGATAGAAATCGATGCCGCGGCGCTTGGGCAGCTCCCAATTTTCCGGGTGAGCCTTCATGTCCTCCACCATTTCCTTGGAGGCTGCATTGTGGGGCACATGCACATCAAAGGTGCCCTCGGTATCACGAATCTGTTTGGTGATCAGGCGGGCGAAGTCTGAGGTAGCCGGGCCTCGACCGCCCTCGTTCCATGCGCCTTCGATCTGGTTGGCGGCGGTGGAACCGCCCCAGAGGAATCCTTCCGGGAATGTCTTTGCCATGGTTCAATCTCCTTTCTTGTTCAGCAGCATCTTGACGATGGGCAGCAGTTTCTGGGTCATGCGCAGCTCGGTGGTGATGGTCATGACCGTATCCTGCGCATGGACGAACAGCAGGGAGTACTCCATGCTCTCACCGCTGACCTGACTCTGAATGACCTCGGTCTGGGCGTTGTGTGCCTTGACGATCAGAGCTTCTGCCTCTTCCAGCAGCTTGTCCACCTCGTCCAGCTTGCCCTCGGCCATAGCGGCCAGTGCTTCGTCGATCTTGTCGCGGCCATCGCCTGCGTTCATGATGACTTCCATCGCCACCATATTGATATCGCGCTTTTCGTTTTCTTCCATAGGATGTTACCTCTCCTTCATTTTCCCTCTTATCTTACCAGAAATAATTATGCCTTTGCTGCAGCCTTGGCAGCCTTCTTGGCGGCCTTGGCAGCTTCACGCTCGGCTTCCTTCTTGCATTCTGCTTTGTCCGCTGCCTTAAAGAACGGATACCAGATCAGCGCAGCCAGCACGAAGTTGATGCAGATCAGCAGAACGTTGCGCCAGTCGCCGCCGGACATGAAGAAGGCAGACACGGCGTTGGGGGCAAAGTTCATATCGAAGTTGACGTAGTTGATGGTGCCCCAGCCCATGGCGAACCACAGGTAGGAGAAGCCGGGCAGGATGATGGCGATGAGCACGGTGGGGATCAGCATAAAGGGGTTGCCGACGACTGCACCGTACTGCAAAGGCTCGTTGATGTTGAAGATGGAGGGCACCAGCGTAGCCTTGCCCAGCAGACGGAACTTCTTGGATTTTGCACGCAGCATGAACAGTGCCAGCGGAAGGGTAGCGCCCTGACCGCCGATGTGGTGATAACGGCTGAAACCGTAAGCGTAGATATTCTTGGGCGCAAGGCCGGCAGCTACCAGTTCTGCATTCTCAGCAATAGCAGCCTGCGTAATGCTGCGGGTAACAGGGGTAAACACCCAGCCGGAGACACCGAAGAAGTAGAACACATTCTGCAGGAACACGATCATAATGACGCCAGGTGCGCTCTGTGCAAAACTGGTAACCGGCTTCATGAGGATCTGCACCATGGCAAACACATCGATCTTTGCAATGTAGGTGAACAGATAGGCAATGGTCAGGCTGATGAGGATGGCCGCGATGTTGTCGAACCAGTTCTTAACAAAGTCGGGGATCACACTGTCCTCACCAAAGAAGGAATACTTGGCCAGCAGCTTGTAGATGACAGCCACCATCAGACCGACCACCATAGCAGTGAACATACCGCCTGCGCCGAACTTGTTCATGGAAACCAGCGAGCCGCCGTCCACCGTTTGAAAGTTCATGCACATCATGTAGGCACCGATGCCGGTAAAGCCTGCGATCATGGAACGGTCTTTCTTTTCGATCTTCTGCAGGCAGTTGTAGGGGATCACGAATACCACGAACAGACCAATCAGACCAAACGAGAAGGTGCTCAGCGGGCTGATGTCCGGCAGCACCGGAACAAAGCGGCGGAGGATGGCCCACAGGGACGGGATGGCACTGACCATCGAGAACGGAACAATGAACAGGACCGCATCTGCCACGATGCCGAACCAGAAGTTCGACGTGATCTTGTTAATGACCGGAACGAGATGTTTCTCGATCCACGCCTGAATCTTCTCCATCATAGTTTTTTCCTCCCATTTCAACCTTCTTCATAAAACTCGAGGGCCGACTCCAGAATGGCTTCGCCATCCAATGCAGCATAGTCGTCCGGATCAATGGAAGTCACCTTCACATTGTGATCCTTCAGCATCTCCTTATACTTGGGAACCTCGGCTGAAAAGTGGGGGCCAAGCAGCAGCACGTCAATCTTGTCGGCGTACTCCGGCACCTGAGATTTGCTCACAGCGTGGATGGAAACATCCAAACCCTGAGCCTTTGCAGCCTTGCGCATATTGGCGGCCATAAAGCCGGTGGAAGCACCAATGCCGCAGGCAAGTAAGATACGGGTCATAACAATTACTCCTTTCCATATCCAATGAAACAATTCTTTTCTCCGGAATCGCTTCCGGGTTTCGTTGTGCCCAGTATATCAGGTCCATTTGTGAAAACAAAACAAAGTTTTTCCTCGATTCCGGCAAATTCTTCATCTTTCCAACAAGGCGGAAAAAAGTATGGTTTAGTTTTCTTCTTCCATTTGCTATACTATATAAGATAAATTTTTATTCTGTCTTTCACCTGTATTTTTATAGAAGGAGTGTCTCTGCATGAAAACCGATAAGCGCACGCAGCTGCTGAAGATCTTATCCGACGCATCGCAGAGCATTTCCTCTGCAGCACTTGCCAATATGCTTGGTACCAGTGAACGGACGGTGCGCAACTACATCAAAGCCATCAACGAGGAGGGCAAGGCCGTTATTACTTCCTCCCGGGAGGGCTACCGTCTGGAAAGCCATACCGCCAGTCTGGACACCTTGCCCAACGAAGCAGAATCCCGCGTCTGGAAGGTGCTCTCTGATCTATTGACCAGTAAAGAGGGTGTCAACGCTTTTGACGAAGCTGAAGCCCTGTATGTCAGTTCCAGCACCATTCTGAATACCGTCATCCCACAGGTAAAAGAGATCGCCAAAGAATACGACCTGCGCATCGAATCTCAGAAATACCAGTTCTATCTGCGTGGCAGCGAGCAGAACCGTCGCAAAATGATCGGCAGCCTTGCCGTGCGCAACACCTACGGCTTTTTCAATTCTAAAGATGCGTTGGAACAGCTGTTTCCCTCTCAGGATATCGATGGCATTATGCAGGAGCTGTTCACGACCTGTCAGGAGTCCAAACTATTTCTGAACGATTTTGCGCTGAATAATCTGTTGATCCATATTCTGGTCATCCTCATCCGGCTGAACATCGGCAATGAGCTGGACGACAAAGAACCGCCCATCTCGGTAGACGAGCTGCTGGCATCCTCTCAGGATCGGGAAGACATCGTGAATCTGGCCGACATGATCTCGGCAAATTTCGAGCAAAAATACAGCATCCGCATCCCGGAGCGGGATTATAAACAGATTCTGATGCTGATTGCCCTTTCGGTGGAGCACGAAACCGTGGATATCCAGTGTGTCATCAGCCCGGAGTTCATCCACAATGTGGCTTCCATTCTTTCCATGATGTCCCAGCGGTACTGCACCCCGGAATTTGACAACGACTATATCCTGCAGTTCTCCCTGCACATGTATTATGCGCAGCAGCGATGTGCCTTCCATATCAGCTACCCCAATCCCATTGCACTGCAGTTCAAGAAAGACTATGCCCCTGTCTACGATATGGCGGTCTACTTTGCACACCGCTTTGCGCAGATCTATCATATCGAAGTGAGCGAGGACGAGATCGCATTCATTGCGTTTCACATTGGTTCCTATCTGGAGAACAACAAGCAGAGCCGGGAACACGCCACCTGTGTAGTTATTGTGGAGTCCTACCATATGCTGGCACGGCAGCTGATCCACGAGATCAATGTTGCTTTTGCCAACCAGATCATCGTAAAGGAAGTTCTGCCCCTGAACCGGTACCTCAACCGTCAGCCGGAATGCGACCTTGTGCTGACAACCCTGCCGCTGGGCATACAGCATCCGCATGTGGTGCAGATCAGCCCGATCCTGACTAAAGCCAACTGTGAAAGTATCCGTGCCCAGCTAAGCTCCATCAGCACCGAGCGGGAACTTGCCCGTGCCCACCAGTTTTTGCAGAGCCTACTGCACAAAGAACTGTATTTCCGCAACGTGAGTCTGTCCGATGCCGCAGCCTACATTCATTTCATGGGAGAACAGTGTGTCAAACATGGCTATGCGAAAGAGGAATTTGTACAGGACGTTCTGCAGCGCGAATCGTTTTCCAGTACCGCCTTCACCGATGTACTGGCTGTGCCTCACGCCATCAATCAGTACGCCGACCGTTCCTTCATCTGTGTTATCCATAATGATATGCCAATTCAGTGGAAAAAGAAAACGGTGCATTTCGTTCTGATGATCGGCATTACCGAAGCTGAGATGAAGTTCTTTAAACCCGCCTTCGACAGGATCGTGGAATTGTTCAACTCCACATCCCGCACCCTTGAATTGCTTAAAACCAATACCTTTGAAGAATTCTGTGCACAAATGCGGTAACCTATAAAAAGCCGGGTGTCATCTACTTTAAGATGGCATCCGGCTTTTCTATTTTGATGGGTTTCCAAAGGGGCCAAAGCAGGCGAACCCACCATCTCCATGACGGCTCTTTTGGAATTGCTCAAGGATGCCGACCCGGAAATGAAGGCAAAGCTCCGCCTGGCACTGCTCACCTGATGCAAAAAAGGGCACTGATTGCAATGCAATACAGCGCCCTACATCATCGGACATGGAAAACACCGACCGTGCAAAAACCGTGCAGAAACCGTGCACTCATGGCTTACAAAACAAAAAAGCCATGAAATCTTTCGATCCACAGCTTCCACGGTAGACATTCCTACGCGTTGGGACCCGCGGGCTAAGCAACAGCAACGGGTTGCGTTAGCTGATTTTTCCGCAGCTCCTTGGCAGGGCTTTGAAAAATCAGAATGCGGCCCCAACAACTCCTCCCTGTTTCAGCCGCAGGCTGCGGTCGTCGTTGTTGCACTGGGCTGATTGCTTGCGGCGCTATGCGCCGCCGCCCTGTTCGAGCCCCTTCCATCGCGCAAACAAAAAAGAAAAACCAGCACACAATGTGTACTGGTTTTTCTTGGTGCGATGGAAGGGACTCGAACCCCCGGCCTACTGATTCGTAGTCAGTCACTCTATCCAGCTGAGCTACCAACGCATACGTTCCGTTCGGAACATGATGTATTTTATCACTCAGACTGGGTTTTGTCAACCGTTTTTTGCAAATATTTTTATCTTTTTCAAAAAGCAGCATTTTTTATGATTTTTCTTGTATCGTTTTTGTCGTTCTTGTGCTATAATAGCCTTACTATATGTTTTTAATCTGTGTCCGTGCAGGGGTACAGGAGCTTTGCGGGCAGCACCGCGTGGAGGCTGCGCCGCCGGGTTTTCTCTGCAGCGAGACACCACGGAGGGTAGATCCTATGAAACTGGTAAGCGTGGAAACTCCCGAAAAGAGTGTCTGCAAAATGACCTTCAGCGCCAGCCCCGAAGAGCTGGAAGCTGCATCCAACGCCGTTTACGAACGCACCCGCGCCTCCTATACGATCCGCGGCTTCAAGAAGGGCGAAGCGGACCGCGCACAGATCGAGGCTGACCGCGGCGAGCACACCTTCTGGTACGATGCCATCAACGACCTGATGGACAAGGACGTGCCCGCGCTGTATGATGCCGCCATGGCAGAGCACGGCTTTGTGGCTGTTGACAATCCTGTGTACGATCTTGTGAGCGTGAAAAAGGACGAGGGCTTTGTGGCCACTGCCACGGTTGCCCTGCAGCCTGAGCTGAACCTGACCAAGACCACCGGCTTTACCGCCGAGTGCGTCACCCCGGAAGTGACCGACAAGGAGATCGACAATGTGCTGGAGCGCCGCCGCGCTGCTGCCGCTGAGCTGGTGCCGCACAAGGGTCCGGCCGTAAAGGGCAACATCGTACATATTGATTACGAAGGTCTGCTGGAGGGCAAGCCCTTCCAGGGCGGCACCGCAAAGAACCAGGCCGTCCAGCTGGGCAGCGGCCGCATGATCCCCGGCTTTGAAGAGGGCATTCTGGGCCACAAGGCAGGCGAGGAATTCGAGATCTTCGTCACCTTCCCGAACCGTTACCACGCAAAGGATCTGGCCGGTAAACCCGTCGTGTTCAAGATCAAGCTGATCGACGTATGTGTGCGCCAGATCCCTGCTCTGAACAGCGACTTTGCCAAGAAGGTTGCCAATCTGGACACCATGGACGAGCTGCGTGCACAGGTCAAGCAGCAGCTGCACGACGGCAAGCATGCCGGTGCGCTGAACCGTGCCAAGGATCAGATCCTGACCCAGCTGGCCGATGCTTCTGAGGGCGAACTGCCCAGTGTGCTGGTGGAGACCACCTACCAGCAGCAGATGGAGCAGATCCAGCAGCAGCTGCAGATGCAGCGCCTGAGCCTGGATCGCTACCTGAGCCAGATCCACGAGACCCGCGAGAGCTTTACCGCCAAGGTGCGCTCTTCTGCCGAGAAGACCGCCCGTGTGCACATGGCTCTGCTGCAGATCGCACAGCAGGAAAATCTGGTGCCCACCGAGGAAGATATCGATAAGGCTCTGGCCGCTCGTGCAGAGCGCGCCAAAAAGACGCTGGAAGAGATCAAGGAAAAATCCGATATTCCCGCCATGCGCCGCAACGAGGGCATCCGCAAGGCTGCCGACTGGGTGATCGAGCACTCCACCATCGAGGACAAGGCAGAGAACCAGTAAGCGCTGACGATCTGGAATGCGCGCCGCTTCGCTCTGCGCATATTCAGCGGAAAAATCATTTATAACAGAGCAATGCCGGGCGGTCTGCGGACCGCCCGGCATTGCTTTTTCACGGGAAAGGTCGTGGAGGAAAACAGCATTTGCTGGTCAGGACGAACTCCTTCCGTCAAACCCTGCGGGTTTGCCACCTCCCTCAATGAGGGAGGCTCTGGCGAAACCGAAAGTTTTGCACCTGAGCCGAAAGCTTTTCCGACGCGAAAGGCTCCCTCTTTGAGGGGGGGGCTGTCGCCGTAGGCGACTGGGGGAGTTTTTTCAGGTCAAGAAGTTGAAGCCCATAATGACCACGCCCAGCACCACCAGCACAATACCGGTGGCACGGTTCAGGGTCTTGGGGTCTGCCTTATTGGCAAACACAGCGGCAATGCGCGCCCACAGCAGGGTGAACACCACGCACAGCGCCCAGACGAACCAATTGGGCGCACCGCCGATCATGAAGTGGGAGACAGCACCGGTCAGGGCGGTGAAGGTCATAATGAACACGCTGGTGCCCACGGCGGTCTTCAGCTCGTAGCCCAGCACACTGGTGAGGATGAGCAGCATCATCATGCCGCCGCCTGCGCCGATGAAGCCGCAGATGAAACCGATGAGCACACCGCACACGATGGACTGGATGGCACGCTTTTTGGCGCTGACACCCTGCATAGCTTCCTTGGTCGTCATGACCGGGCGCACAATGAACTTGACGCCCAGCAGGAAGGTCATGAACACCGAGAAGCCGCCCATGGTGGCCGAGGGCACTCTGCTGGCCACCCAGCTGCCCACCACCGTGAACAGCAGCACACTTACCATCATGATCAGGCCGTTTTTGATATCCAGGTTCTTGTTTTTGTGGTAGGTATAGGCCGAAACGGCGCTGGCCAGCACATCCGAAGAAAGGGCGATGCCCACCGCCATATAGGGGTCCATGTGCAGGAAGGTGATGAGCATGGGGCTGATGACCGCCGCCGCGCTCATACCGGCAAAGCCGGTGCCAAGGCCGGCCCCCATGCCGGCAAAAAAGGTGACAAGAACCGTAAACAACACGTTCATTTTATGCGTTCTCCTTTATAATTTCGTCCAGATTTTTCCCGATCAGCTCCATGGTCCGGAAAAAGACCTCCTGATCGGCTGGCTCCACATGATCCAGCAGGCGCTTGAAAAAGGCATTCTGCACCACACGCCCCTTGCGGATGATCGGGTCTGCCTTGCCGGTGCAGAGAAGCTTTGTTTTGCGGCGGTCGCTGGCCACGGCATAGCGTTCCAGATAGCCCTCCTGCACCAGCTTGTCCACATTCATGGAGACGAGGTTCGCCTTGATATGCCGCACCTCCACGATGTCCCGGGCCGTTTTATAGTCCGGGTTGTTGGCGAGAAACAACAGGATATCCAGCGCCGTCTGCGACAGGCCAAGCTCCTGACACAGCGGCTTACAGACGGCATTGTACGCCTGCGCGGTCTTGATGGAAAATTCGATATTCGGGTTCACAGCAGGTCTGTCCTTTCATCTTTGAATGATTCATTTTTGAAGTATTATAGTGCAGAAGAGGGGAGTTGTCAAGGGGGGAACTCCCTCAGTCGCGGCTTACGCCGCGCCAGCTCCCTCAAGGAGGGAGCCTTTGGCATGGCGGCAAAGTTTTCGGGCGTGTCAAAGGCCCCATCCCAGAGGACGACTTCCCCCGGCCGGGGGAAGGCTTCAGCAGTACCGGGAACTTTGCAGTTCTCCCGGAAACGGCCTCGTCCTCTCCGTCACCTTCGGTGACAGCTCGTTCCCCTTTCTGTCGCGTAAGCGACATCTTCCCCCGGTCGGGGGAAGTCTGTCAAAGGGAGAGGCTCTGGCGAAACCATCCACTTTGTGCTTTTATCAGGAAGTTTACCGCCATGCCAAGGGCTCTCCCTTTGGGAGAGCTGTCAAGGCCGATAGGCATTGACTGAGAGGGCGAGCCCGCTATCCCTAGCGCCGCTGTTTTCCTCCACGACCCCACCCGTGAAAACGCAATGCCGGGCGGTCCGCAGACCGCCCGGCATTGCTCTATTATAAATAATTCTTCCGCTGAATATGCGCAGAGCAGCGCGGAGCGCATTCCAATCGTTTTTCTCAGAACAGCGCCACTGCCGCCAGACGCACCAGCAAAGCGCACAGCCATGCCACGGCACACTGGTTCACCACCATGATGACCGCCCACTTGTTACCCAGCTCCCGCTTGACCGATGCCACCGCCGCGATGCAGGGGGTATACAGCAGGCAGAACACCAGCAGGGGAGCCGCCTGCGCCGGGGTGAGGGCCGCCGACAGCGCAGCTTCGGAGCCAAAGAGGATGAGCAGCGAGGACACCACGCTCTCCTTTGCCATGAAGCCGGTGATGAGGGCGGTGGAGATGCGCCAGTCCGCAAAGCCCAAAGGCCCGAACAGCGGGGCGATGTCGCCCGCGATGCGGGCAAGGATGCTGGCCTGCGGGTCGGCGGTCAACCGCAGCTGCAGGTCAAAGTTCTGCAAAAACCAGATGACGATGGTGGCCGCAAAGATCACCGTGAAGGCTTTCTGCAAAAAGTCCCGGGCCTTTTCCCACAGCAGCTGTGCCACGTTTTTCAGGCCGGGCAGGCGGTAGTTGGGCAGCTCCATGACAAAGGGCACCGCCTCGCCCTTGAACACCGTGCTCTTGAGCAGCAGTGCCGCCAGCACGCCCACCACGATGCCGGTAAAGTACAGCAGCACCATCACAAGGCCCGCATACTGCGGGAAGAACGCCGCCGCAAACAGGCTGTAGATGGGCAGCTTTGCCGAGCAGCTCATGAACGGGGTGAGCAGGATGGTCATTTTGCGGTCGCGCTCCGAGGGCAGGGTGCGGCTTGCCATGACGCCGGGCACCGTGCAGCCAAAGCCGATGAGCATGGGCACGATACTGCGGCCCGAAAGGCCGATGCGGCGCAGCAGCTTATCCATCACAAAGGCCACGCGGGCCATGTAACCGGTATCCTCCAGCATGGAGAGGAAGAAGAACAGCACCACGATGATAGGCAGAAAGCTCAGCACGCTGCCCACGCCGGTAAAGATGCCGTCGATGAGCAAGGAGTGCACCGCCGCATTGACGTTCCAGTTGGTAAGCGCCGTGTCCACGATGCCGGTCAACGCGTCGATGCCCGTTTCCATCAGGTTCTGGAAGAACAGGCCGATGACGTTGAAGGTGAGGAAGAACACCAGACCCATGATGGCGATAAAGGCCGGGATGGCGGTGTACTTGCCGGTGAGGAATTTGTCGATGCGGTTGGAGCGCAGCTGCTCTTTGCTTTCGTGGGGCTTGACCACCGTCTTGGCCACCAGCTCCTGAATAAAGGAGAACCGCATATCCGCAATGGCGGCGGCGCGGTCCAGCCCGCGCTCCCGCTCCATCTGCACGATGATATGTTCGATCATCTCTTTTTCGTTCTGATCCAGCTGCAGGGCTTCCTCGATGCGCCGGTCGCCCTCCACCAGCTTGGTGGCGGCAAACCGCACCGGAATGCCCGCCGCCCTGGCGTGGTCCTCGATCAGATGGATGATGCCGTGGATGCAGCGGTGCACCGCGCCGCCGTGGTCGTCCTCACTGCAGAAATCCATGCGGCCGGGCCGCTCCTGATACTTTGCCACATGAAGTGCGTGGTCTACCAGCTCATCCACGCCCTCATTCTTGGCGGCGGAGATGGGGATGACCGGGATGCCAAGCATGGCCTCCATCTTGTTGATGCGCACCGTGCCGCCGTTGCCGCGCACCTCGTCCATCATGTTCAGCGCCAGCACCATGGGGGTGTCCAGCTCCATGAGCTGCATGGTCAGGTAGAGGTTGCGCTCGATGTTGGTAGCATCCACGATGTTGATGATGCCGGTGGGCTTTTCGCCGATGATGAATTGGCGGGTGACGATCTCCTCGCTGGAATAGGGGGACATGGAGTAGATGCCCGGCAGGTCGGTGACCTCGGTCTCCGGGTGGCCCTTGATGGCACCGCTCTTGCGGTCCACTGTCACGCCCGGGAAATTGCCCACATGCTGGTTGGAACCGGTGAGCTGGTTGAACAGGGTGGTCTTACCGCAGTTCTGGTTGCCAGCCAGCGCAAAGGTGAGGGTCCTGTCCTCGGGCAGGGGATTCTCCCCATTTTTGATGTGGTATTTGCCGCCCTCGCCAAGGCCGGGGTGATCCACCATTTTATCATCTGCCGGAACCGCTGACATTGCCGGGGCCTTTTCGGTTGGGGTGATGTCGATCTGCGCGGCATCGTCCAGCCGGAGGGTCAACTCATAGCCATGGATGCGCAGCTCCATGGGGTCGCCCATGGGTGCCAGCTTGACCAGCGTGACCTCCACCCCCGGGATCAGGCCCATATCCAGAAAATGCTGGCGCAGTGCGCCGCTGCCGCCAACGGTATCCACAACAGCGCTTTTTCCGATCTGCAATTCTTTTAATGTCATAAGATCGACCTTCTCATTTTATCCACTGTCAAAGTGTGTTAGTTCGTGTTAACAATAGTAATATAGGCTAACTTTGCGCGGTTGTCAATAGATAATATGGGGGAGATGCCTGCAAATCGAACCCTCTCAGACTCACTTTGTTCGCCAGCTCCCCCGAAGGGGGAGCTTTATTTGTGCTGACCGGAAGAAGCCAAGAAGCTCCCCCCTCGGGGGAGCTGGCATCGCGCAGCGATGACTGAGAGGGTTCGGCTTTTGGCATGGCGGCACAGTTTCCGGTTGAATTGCGAAGTGCACGGTTTCACCAGAGGCTCCCTCTCCGAGGACGACTTCCCCCGGCCGGGACAGATTCTCCCCGCGCCGGGGAAAAATGTCACCGCAGGTGACAAAGAGAGGAACAGATGTCACCGCAGATGACAAAAAGGGGAATCTGGCAAAACCGTCAGGTTTTGACGGAAGGAGTTTGCACATAAAAAAGCACCGCATCCTCTCAGGCGGGAAGATGCGGTGCTCCGTTTTGATACGTTACTTCACGGTGTGGTAGCCATCGGGGTTGTTCTTCTGCCAGTTCCAGCTGTCGGCACACATTTCCTCGATGCCGTATTCCGCCACCCAGCCAAGCTCGTTCTTTGCCTTGGTGGGGTCTGCATAGCACTCGGCAATGTCGCCGGGGCGGCGCGGGTCGATCACATAGGGGATCTCCTTACCGCAGGCCTTGGAGAAAGCGTGGATCACATCCAGCACGCTGTAGCCCTTGCCAGTGCCCAGATTGCAGATGAACAGGCCGCAGTTCGTTTCCAGCTTCTTGATGGCGCACACATGGCCGCGGGCCAGATCCACCACGTGGATGTAGTCGCGCACGCCGGTGCCGTCCGGGGTGGGATAGTCGTTGCCAAAGACATGCACCTTTTCCAGCTTGCCCACGGCCACCTTGGCGATATAGGGCATGAGGTTATTGGGGATGCCGTTGGGGTCCTCGCCGATGAGGCCGGACTTGTGCGCACCAATGGGGTTGAAGTAGCGCAGCAGGGCCACGTTCAGGCTGGGGTCAGCCTTGCACACATCCTGCAGGATGCGCTCGGTGAACACCTTGGTCGTGCCGTAGGGGTTGGTGGTGGCACCGGTGGGGAAGTCCTCGGTGATGGGCACGCTGGCGGGGTCGCCATAGACGGTTGCGGAAGAGCTGAACACGAAGTTGTGGCAGTTGTGATGGCGCATCACGTCCAGAATGACCAGCGTGCAGTTGAGGTTGTTGTAATAGTATTCAATGGGCTTGGAAACACTCTCGCCCACGGCCTTGTAGGCTGCAAACTGGATCACAGCAGTAATGTCCGGGCACTCAGAGAAGATGTGCTCCACATCCTCGTGCTTGGTCATATCTGCCTTGTAAAAGCGGAAGTCCTTGCCGGTGATCTGCTTGATGCGGTCCAGCACCACCGGAGATGCATTATAATAGTTATCTGCCACAACAACGTCGTAGCCAGCGTTCAGAAGTTCGATGCAGGTGTGGCTGCCGATATAACCGGCGCCGCCGGAAACCAAAATTGCCATAGCCTAGTACCTCTCTCACTCATTTACATTACAGTTGATGCCGGCATTCCCCGGCCTTGCCTAAAGAATACCGCTTTTATGGCTCAGAATCAAGGGATGCGTCTTCTATTTAGATGAATTTTTGTTGCATCTTTGTTTTCGAGGTTTTGATTTAAAAACGTTTTTTGGCATTTTGTCATGGATAAAAGGCACGGTTTGTGCAAAACATAGAAATGGGGACGGGAGAACCTTCTCAGTCACGGCTTACGCCGTGCCAGCTCCCCCCTTTTGTCGCTGCGCGACATCTTCCCCCGGCCGGGGGAAGTCTTTCCTCTCAGGGGGAGCTTTATTCGCGCTGACCGGAAGATTCCAAAAAGCTCCCCCTTCGGGGGAGCTGGCTGCGACCATCGGGAGCAGACTGAGAGGGTTGTCGCCGTAGGCGACTGGGGGAGTTCTCCTCCTGCCACGCAAAAACGCCTGCCGGAGCAGACGTTTTTTGTGGTACATCATTTTTTACAATTTTCCGCACTGCTTGCCGGTGAAAAAGCGCAGGGTGGTGGTGGCGCGGAACACTTTGCCTGCCCGCAGCACTGTGGTGGGGAACTCCGGGTGGGAAGGGCTGCAGGGGTAGTGCTGGGTCTCCAGCGCAAAGCCGCCGTACTTCTGCATGGGCACGCCGCCCTTGCCGGGGGTGGGGCAGTCCTGCAAAAAGTTGCCGGTGTACAACTGGATGCCCGGCTGGGTGGTGTACAGCTTCATGCTGATGCCGGTCTTTTCACTGGTGACCCATGCGCAGATGCTCTGGCTGGAGCCGCGGGCGCGGTCGATCACAAAGCAGTGGTCGTAGCCACCGCCCACCATGGTGGTCTGGGCAAAGCCGGTGTCGATATCCCGGCCAATGAGCTTTCCCTCGGTAAAATCCATGGGGGTGTTTGCCACCGGCAGAATGGCACCGGTGGGGCAGGTCTGATTGTTGCCTTCCAGATAGTTGGAGGCATAGATGCGCAGCTTCTGGCCCAGAATATCGCCCTCACCGTTCAGGTTGAAGTAGCTGTGGTTCGTGAGGTTCACGATGGTATCCGCATCGGAGGACACCCGGTAATCCATGCGGAAGGTATTGTCCTCGGTGAGGGTATAGCGCACCGCCAGCTTCAGGTTGCCGGGGAAGCCGTCCTCGCCGTCCGGGCTCTCGGCCTCCATCAGCAGGGTGTCGCCAAAGGCCTTCACCCGGTACAGTTTGCGCGAAAAGCAGCCGTGCAGATGGTTGGGGCCGTTGTTGGCTTCCAGCTGGTAGGTCTTGCCGCCCACGCTGAAGGTGGCATTCTCGATGCGGTTTGCATAGCGGCCCACGAACGCGCCGCAGCAGGTGCTGCCGGAGGACGTGAAGTCATCCTCATAATCTGCCATGGTGTCGTGGCCCAGCACGACATCCACCGGGCCGTTCTTGGCCGGAACGATGATGTTTTTAATGATGCATCCGTAGTCCAGAACGCTCACCGTCAGGCCGCCGGGGTTGGAAAGGATGTACTCTGTAACATTTGCGCCCTGTTTGGTCACACCGAAGGGCTTGGAGCGGATCTGTGCCATTGGGCATTCGCCTCCTCAGATTTTACTCGGACATACAGTCAGGCAGACTTCCACTGTATTCTATCTTATTTATGATTATATCACAGTTTTATATCTTTGTGGGGAACGGATTTTAGAATTTGCATCCAATTTTTCCAGCTATTTTTTGTTGAAATTATTCAGTTGGCGGGGCATGTAACCGGAAAGAGGAGCTTCCCGCGCAGAGCGTTTTCGCGTGGATCAAGTTTCATGCCTTTTGTAAAAAGCATTACCGCCGGGTACGTTCTCTTTTGCGTGCCAAAAGAGAACCAGAAAAGCACCCGCTACTTTCGAGGCGCGGGAGGCACGAACTAGGGGCTGCTCGCCCCTAGTAACCCCAAAGCAGAAAGGCTCCATACAAAAAATCCAAGTCGCTCCGCTAGAGGATTTTTTGTGTTGCGCCGATTTTGAGTCGCTGCGCGACGGCGGTACGCCGACAGCAGCACATGCCGTTTGCCGTTACGGCCTTTCCCGTGAAAACGCAATGCCGGGCGGTCCGCAGACCGCCCGGCATTGCTCTATTATAAATAATTCTTCCGCTGATGATACGCAAAGCAAAGCGGCGCGCATTCTAAATCGTCATGCTGTCGTCAGGCTTCCGGCTGTGCCGTGCCCGCAGACTTCTGCGCCGCAATGAACTCGGCTGCATCGTCCGGGATGTCGTCCAGATCATCGTCGCTGCCAACATCCACGTTGAGCGGCGGCTTCTTGAACAGGATATCGTACAGCACCGGAACGATATACAGGGTCATCAAGGTGGCGTAGCTCAGGCCGCAGATGATGACGATGGCCATGCCGCTCATCAGCTGGCTTGCCATATCGCCGCTGAACACCAGCTGCAGCATGGCCAGCACGGTGGTCAGGGTGGTCATGAGGATGGGGCGCATACGGGTCTTGCCGGTAGCCACCAGCGCAGCGCGGCGCTCCATGCCGCCAATGCGCAGCTGGTTTGCATAGTCCACGAACACGATGCCGTTGTTGACAACAGTGCCCATCAGCACGATGAAGCCCATCAGGGAGATCATGGTGAGCTGCTGGCCGGTGATCAGCAGGCCCAGCAGGCCGCCGGTAAAGGCCAGCGGCACCGTGAACAGCACGATGAAGGGGGACAGCAGGCTCTGGAACTGTGCCACCATGACCAGATATACAAAGGGCAGGGCCAGAGCCATCCACTGCACCATTTCGTTCACCATGTAGTCGGTGCCCTCGGTCTCGCCGCCCAGCGTGGTGCTGCAGCCCTCCGGCATCTCACCGCTGGCCGCGTACTCATCCAGCTTCTTCTGCAGCACGCGGGACTGCACCATGGTGTTGTAGCCCTTCAGCGTATCTGCCGTAACGGTGACAAACTCGGTCTGGTTCTCGCTGGTAATGGCATCCGGTGCGGTGCCGGTGGTCCAGCTGGCGATATCGTTCAGGGTGCAGGTACCATTGGTCACTGTGCCATCTGCCGACATTTCGGTGGTCTCAAAGGTAAGCTCCATCATGTTTTCCTTGGTGACGGGGTCCAGATTGTCCGTGATCTGGACATCCATGGTGGTGCCGTTCACCGTGACGGGGGTCTGGGCGGTGGCGGTGGTGGTGAGCTTTGCCGCGATCTGCTGGTACACCTGCGCAACGGTCAGGCCGTAGGCGCGCACCTTGTCGCGGTCCACCTTCAGGATAATGGTGGCATCGCCGCTGCCAAGGCCGTTGTCCGCATTGGCAAAGCCCTCGGTATCGTTGACGATCTCCATTACCTTCTCGGAAACGGTGGTCAGCGTTTCCGGATCCTTGCCGTAGACCTTGACCGACAGGCCGGTGGCCAGCTGGCTGGTCAGATCATCGGTCATGCCGTACAGCTTGACCTCAGCGGTGCAATTCTCGATCTGGGACACTGCATCCTCCATGGCCTGCCGGGTCTTTTCCACCTCACGGGAGGAAAGGCTCTTGCTCATCATAACATTGATCTTGTATCTGCCGTAGGCATTGGCGGAGTTCAGGATATCGGTAATGGCGGTGGGCAAGCCCAGCTGGCTGATATCCAGACCGGCCATGCTGGTGTCGGTGGTGATGCCCACCTCTTCCACGTTTTCTACATTCAGGGCCGCCTCTGCCACCTGGCCCGCAATGGCATAGGATTCCTCCTTGGTCAGGCCGTCGGCGGTGGACAGGGTGATCTGCGCCTCGTTGCTGGTGATACTGGGCAGCAGCTCCACGCCCATGTTCAGCACCTGCCAGCCGCTGAACACCAGCAGCACCACCGCCGCGATCAGGGGCAGGGCACGGTGCTGCAGGCACCATTCCAGACTATGGGCATACTTTTCCTGCACCTTTTCAAACCAGGTAAGGCGCTTGGGTTCAGCTTTTTTCAGCACAGTAGAGGATGCCGCCGGGACCACCGTGAGCGCCACGATGAGGGAGGCCATCAGGCAGTAACCGATGCACAGGGACATGGGCATCATCAGGCTGCGCACAATGCTGGCCGAGAACACCACCGGCAGGAACACGCACACCGAGGTAAGGGTGGAGGCCACCACCGACATGCCCACCTGTTTTGTGCCCTGCACGGCAGCGCGGGCCGCAGGCACGCCGCGGCTGCGCAGACGGTAGACGTTCTCAATGACGACCACCGAGTTATCCACCAGCATACCAATGCCGAGGGAAAGGCCGGCCAGGGTCATCACGTTCAGGTCCAGCCCGGTAAAGTACATGAGCACCACCGCGAACAGAACGGACAGCGGGATGCTGATGCCGACCACGAGGGTGGGCTTGATATCCTTCAGGAAGATGGCCAGCACGATGATGGCCAGTGCAGCGCCCACCACCATGCTGGTGAGGATGCTGTTGATGACAATGGTGATGTAGTTGCCCTGATTGGACAGCACCACCATGTGCAGGCCGTCGTATTGTTTTTCCAGCTCTTTAAATGCGGTCAGGCAGTTGTCGGAGACCTCGCCTGCACTGGAAGTGGCATTCTTATAGATTTTGAGGATGGATGCCTTTTCGCCGTTCAGGCGGGTGTAGCTGTCGGCGGAGTTATCAATGACCTCCACATCCGCCACATCAGAAAGGCGCACGTCGCCGTAGCCCTCCACATGCAGCAGCAGGGCACCGCTGATATCCTTCACACTGTTGTACTCTTCGCCGACTTTCAGCAGCCAGGACTCGCCGTCCTTATCCTGCACGTAACCGGCCGGCATGGAGAAGTTCTGGGCATAGATGAGCTGCGCCAGCGTTTCAATGTCCAGCTGCTTTGTCACATCGGCCTGTGCCAGAGTGTTGGTCTTGGCCGTCTCGTACTCTGCCTTGGCAGCCTCCAGCTGCTTTTCGTACTCGTTCAGCATTTCACGCGCTTCGGTGAACTGCATATAGGCGTTGAGCTGCTGCTGGGAGAAGCTGCCCAGCGCACCGGAGAACTCGCTCATCAGCTGGGGCACATTGTCCATGGCCTTGATGGTGCTTTCCAGCGCGTTGTAGATCACATTCAGGCTTTCCTGCAGCTGCATCTCATTGGCAAGATCTTCCGCCGTGCTGCCCTCGGAGCCGGTCTCGGTATTCACGCGCTCCTGCAGCTTCTGCAGGGCGGTAGTGAGCTTATCGGTAATGGTGCGCAGCTCAGCCACAATATCGATCAGAGAGTCGATATCCCGCATACCGGTCTCGTTGAACTTGTCCATGACCTTCTGCAGACCGTCGCGCACCTCGATCAGGGCCTGCTGGATCTCAGGCTCCTTGACCACAGCGATCAGGTCGTTCACGCTCTCCAGAAGAGCCTGCGCCTGCGCGCGCACCGTTTCCACTGCGGCGCCCACCTCGGTGCTCATCTGGCTCATGACCGAGTTGGACACCGTATTGCCAAAGTTTTTCAGCTGCTTTTCGTATTCCTTGCGTCCGGCGGTGATCTGTGCCTCGGCGCTTTCCAGCTGGGAGCGGGCTGCAGCCAGCTGGGTATCGATCAGTTCCAGCAGCTTTGCGTTGATCTCGTCGATCTTATCCTGATTGAGCTGCACCTGCACCAGCTTTTCCACCAGACCGCTGGACGAAACGCTGGACACACCGCCCTTGCGCTGCACTTCCGGCACAAGGGTGTTCTGGATAAACTCAGAAAGCTCGTACTGGTCGGCACCTTCGCGGCTGACAGCCACCGTCATGAAAGCGTTCATGTTCAGGCTGTACTCAATGATAGAGGGGGTTAGGCAGGTGCTGGGCAGGTCGCTTTTGGCCTGATCCAGCTTGTTGGACACCTTGACCAGCGCGCTGTTCATATCCGTATCCTCGGTAAACTCCATCAGCAGCAGGCTGTAGTTTTCTGCCGATGTTGCGGTGATCTTGGACACGCCCGGCACTGTGAGCGAGTTCTGCAGCACATCCGAGACCTCGCTCTCCACGCGCTCCGGGCTTGCACCGGGATACACGGTGACCACCATCAGATACGGTGTGTTCACGTTGGGCAGCAGGTTCGTATCCATCTTTGTGACCGCCACAAAGCCCAGGATCAGGATCATGACCACTGCAACCAGCACCGTAAACGGCTTTTTGACACTGAATTTTTCCATTTTCTCCTACCGTTTCTCTGCCTTGCCGCAAAGCAGGACAGCTGCTTTCCCTGCGGGAAAGGCTACACTTCAACATTTTTATTATACACGCAAGCCCCCGCCTTGCAAGAGCGGGGTGGGATTCTTTTGCGATTCTTTGGATACTTTCGCAAGATTTTAACATTTGCCGTTCCGTTTTTCCATTTTCCGGCTGCGGGTGCGACCAAATTCGGTCAGTCTTCCTTTATGGATACGCAGCAGCAGGGCAGATTGTTGCACCTTTTTAAAATTTTTCTGCCAAAGCGCCAGAGCCGCTTTTTGTTTTTTGCGTGGAAATGTGCATTTGAATATGTTATACTAGAGTACAGAATGGATCAGCAGGCTCTTTTTCGGGCCTTATCCTATAGATTCGACCAATAAAAACGAGGAACACTATGAAAAAAGTCATCTCCGTCCGTTTCAAAGAGAACGGCAAAAGCTATTATTTTGATCCCGCCGGGGCCGACATCAAAACCGGCGAATATGTGATCGTGGAGACCGCCCGCGGCGTTGAGTGCGGCGAGGTGGTGCAGGGCGTGAGGGAGATCGCCGATGCGGCAGTGCCCAAGGCCCTCAAGCCCATTACCCGCATGGCCGACAGCGTGGATATCCGCCGGATGCGCCAGAACCGTGAGGACGAAAAGCGCGCCTACCGCACCTGTCAGGAGTGCATTTCCCGCCATGGCCTGGAAATGAAGCTTGTGGAGGCCGAGTATACCCTAGACCGCTCCAAGATCATGTTCTACTTTACCGCCGATGGCCGCGTGGACTTCCGCGAGCTGGTCAAGGATCTGGCCGGTATCTTCCACACCCGCATCGAGCTGCGCCAGATCGGCGTGCGGGATGAGAGCAAGATGATCGGCGGCCTTGGCATCTGCGGCCAGCCCTTCTGCTGCAGCCGCTTTTTAAAGGACTTCCAGCCCGTCTCCATCAAGATGGCCAAGGAGCAGGGCCTTTCGCTGAACCCCACCAAGATCAGCGGTGCCTGCGGCCGGCTGATGTGCTGCCTTGCCTACGAGGAAAGCGCCTACGAGTACCTGAACAGCATCATGCCCATGGTGGGCAGCACCGTGCGCACGCCGGACGGTCTTGGCACCGTGCTGGAGGTGAACCCGGTCTCCGGCTACCTGCGGGTGCGCTGCGGCGCCGAGAGTCTTTCGCCCCGTTACTATAAGGTGGGCGTGTGCGAATATATCAGCGGCGGCAAGCGTGCGCCCCGCCGCCCGGACCCGGACGACGATTACTCCGGCGTGCGCAACCCGGCCCCGGTGGTGGCTTCCTCCGACGATGGCGAAAAGCGCTGCGCGGGCGGCGGCTGCGCCCGGAAGCGCGCTGCCGAAAAGGAGTGAGGGACGCGCCGGAGGTTCTGAGGGGTTAGTCTGCTAAAACTAACCGTTCTTCGTGATTTTTGCCAAAAAACTCCTGCAAATTTGGCCATAAGTTAGCCTGTGCTTTTGTGCAACCCAACAAAAAACAGACTTTTGTGTTTTTCGGGTCACGGTTAGTCTTGCCTTTTCTCACCTGCTTTGTTAAAATGCAGGCAAGGATATGATTTCCGGAGAGACATGCACAGCCGTGCCATACATGACTCTTCATACAATACTTCGGGCACGGAGATAAAAAGGAGAGTTTATTATGGCACACAAGGTTTCTGACGCATGTGTTGGCTGCGGCGCTTGCGAGGGCGCTTGCCCGGTTGGCGCTATCACCGTTGATGGTGTTGCTTCTGTGAATGCAGACGCTTGCATCGACTGCGGCGCTTGCGAGGGTGCTTGCCCCACCGGTGCTATCACTGCTGAATAATTTTAGCAGCTGCACAAAAAACGCATCAAAAGCAGCAGGCCTGTCCAAAGCAGGTCTGCTGCTTTTTTGTTTTGCAGTAATTCGCACAAATTCCCCGAGCAATTCCACGCATTTTTTTGAGAGGGTACGGCACACTTATCTATGGAACATTCTACCGAAGTCTTGTATAATAGAACTATGGTTTATTGCTCGCCGGAGCATCGTTTTGGCTCCGACGCGCTGCTGCTGGCCCGTTTCTGTGAGCCAAAGCGCGCCCAGAAGGCCGCAGACCTGTGCTCCGGCTGCGGCATCGTGGCGCTGGAATGGCACGACCGCGGCCACCGCGGCCCCTGCATGGGGCTGGAGCTGCAGCCCGAGGGCAGCGCTCTGCTTTCCGCTGCGGTTCAGGAGCAGGACATCGGGCACATTGAGCCTGTCTGTGCCGACCTGCGCGCTTTCCGGCAGGGCGAGGGCAGTTTTGACGTGTGTGCGTGCAATCCGCCCTATTTCACGGATGGGCCCCAAAGCCAAAACGCAGCCCACGCCCTTGCCCGGCACGAGAACACCTGCACACTGGACGATGTGTGCCAGTGTGCGTTCCGCCTTTTGAAGGACGGCGGGCGCTTTGCGCTGTGCCACCGGCCGGAACGGCTGGCGGAGGTGCTGGCGGTGCTGCGGGCCAACCGGCTGGAGCCGAAGCGGCTGGCCTTTGTAAAGAACAAGGCGGACGGCGCGCCATGGCTCTTCCTTGTGGAAGCGCAGAAGAACCGCAAGACCGGCCTGCGGGTGGAGCCGGATGTGTTGATCAGCGCCGGTGCGGCGTTATATGGGAGGTAAACTATGGCAGGAACTCTTTATATCGTGGCAACGCCCATCGGCAATCTGGACGATATGCCGCCGCGCGTAGCGGCCACCTTTGGCGCGGCAGACTTTATTGCCGCCGAGGACACCCGTGTGACCATGAAGCTGCTGAATTTTCTGGGCCTGAAAAAGCCCATGGTCAGCTACTATGAGCACGCCCTGCAGAAGGGTGAGGGCATCCTGCGCCGCATTGAAGCAGGCGAGAGCTGTGCCCTGTGCAGTGATGCGGGCATGCCCTGCGTCTCCGACCCGGGCGAGGTGATCGTGCGGGACGCACTGGCCCGGGGCATCAAGGTAGTGCCAGTGCCGGCGGCTTCCGCCTGCGTCACAGCGCTGGCCGTGTCCGGGCAGGACACCTCCCGCTGGGTGTTCGAGGGCTTTCTGCCCGTGAACCGCAAGCAGAAAAAAGAGCGGCTGGCTGAGCTTTTGCAGGAAAAGCGCACCACCATCTTTTACGAAGCGCCCCACAAGCTGCGCACCACGCTGGACGATCTGGCCAATGCCTTTGGCGTAGACCGCAGCATCACCCTGTGCCGGGAGCTGACCAAGCTGCACGAGGATATCTGGAAGACTACCCTCGGCGAGGCGGTGGAGCACTACAAGACCAACGAGCCGCGCGGCGAGTATGTGCTGGTGATGGCCGGTGCGCCGGAGACCGCCGACCCGGAGCAGGAGCTGACGCTGGAGCAGGCAGCGCATCGGGCGCTGGAGCTGACCGGGCAGGGCTTTGGCCCCACCGCCGCAGCCAAGGCGGCGGCACAGGGCACACCTTATTCTAAAAGCGAAGTGTACAAGCAGCTGCTGGTATTGCAACAGGGCCAGCAGGCTGGTGAATGACAGCATCTCAGGTAAACGGTAATAGAGGAGGACCCCTTTTGTGACAAAGCTTCTGGTTTTGAGCGACAGCCACGGCGGACGTGCCGCCATTGAGCGTGTGCTGATGAAAGAGAGCAAAAGCATCGATGCCCTGATCTTTCTGGGCGACGGCCTGCGGGATCTGGAACTGGCTCTGACGCTGTGCCCCAAGCTGCGGGCCTACTCGGTGGCGGGCAACTGCGATTACGGCGCACTGGAACCCACCGACGGCCTTGCCGCCTTTGACGGCGTGGTGATCTTTTACACTCACGGTCATATGTACGGTGTGAAATACGATCTGGATACGCTGGCAGATGCCGCATCTGCCCGGGGTGCCGAGGTGGCGCTGTTCGGTCACACTCACATCCCCCATGCAGAGACCCGCAGCAAGGTGTTTTTGTTCAACCCCGGCTCCTGCGGCCGGTGCTACACCGGGCCGGACACCTACGGCATCCTGACGCTGGACGAAGGCAAAGTGACCGCCTATGAACATAAAGAGGTACCCAAACAATGAGCATCAATGAGGTGCGCTATCTGCCGGAATGCGGCAGCACCAACGCTTACGTGAAGGAACATTTTGAAGAGTTCGGCCCGGTGGGTGCGGTGTATACCGAGAACCAGACCGCAGGCCGGGGCCGCCTTGGCCGCAGCTGGGTGAACGCCGAGGGCAAGGCCCTGTATTATACAGCAGCCATCCGGGAACCGCTGGCCCAGCCTGCCACCCTGCCGCTGCTGGCAAGCCTTGCCGTGCGCACCCAGCTCAAGCTGCGCTACGGCGTGGACTGCCAGATCAAGTGGCCCAACGACCTTCTGCTCAACGGCAAAAAGATCGTGGGCATCCTGTGCGAGGGCGTGAGCTACGGCTACCAGCAGCAGGGCCGGGGCATTTTGTGCGGCATCGGCATCAATCTGGCCCAGCCGCAGAGCTACTTTGATGCCGCCGGTCTGCCCAACGGCACCTCGCTGGCACTGCAGGGCGCAAAGGTGGATCTTTCCACCGACCCCGCATGGCTGGCCGAGGGCCTGACCGACTTTGGCTTTGACCGCAACATGTATGTGTTTGCCCGCGATGGCTTTGCACCCTTCCGGGAGGAATACAAGGCCGCCTGCGTCAATCTGGGCCGCCGGGTCACCTTCGACCTGCCGGACGGCGGGCAGGGTGCAGGCGAAGCCGTTGATGTGGACGAAGAGGGCCGTCTGGTGGTGCGCACCGACAGCGGCGAAGTGCACGTTTTTACCGGCGAAGTATCGGTGCACGGCATCTATGGGGCCGTGTAAAAGCGCTCTTTATAATATATGAGCGTCCCGGGAATTTTCCTCGGCTGGTCCAGTCGAGGAAAGACCCGGGACTTTTTTCAGCTTTGTCCAAGGCCCGCCGAAAGCAGGGAAAAGGAAAGCTTTTCCATCCTTCCTCTGGACAGGCGCGCACGCTGTTAAAAGGCATTCTTTTCCCGCAAAGCTGTTCTCCATATGCGTACAGTTTTTGGATCATATGGAATTTTTTCGCACACTTTTGCCCCAATTTCCCGCAAAATGCTTGAATAAACGAATTTTTTGTAAATTTCTTGTGTACATTTCCAGTTGCCAATTCAGTCATACTTTAGTATAATAGAGTACGTGCCAGCGCGTCCTTTTGGATGGGATGCGCGTGTTTAGGAAATCGGAAAACGGACAGCACAAGCGCCCTGCCCCCAAAAGCAAGGCGCTTGTGCTGTCGCAAGGAGTGCAAGCATGAAAGATCAAGAATCCTTCAAGCCGTATATTCCTGCGGAAAAGATCACCGCAGAAATGACGGCGACCTCTGTGATCATGGGCATCATCCTGTCCGTGGTCTTCGGCGCTGCAAACGCTTATCTGGGCCTGCGCGTCGGCATGACTGTTTCTGCCTCCATCCCGGCAGCAGTCATTTCTATGGGCGTGATCCGCGTCCTGCTCAAGAAGAACTCCATTCTGGAGAGCAACATGGTGCAGACCATCGGTTCCGCAGGCGAGAGCCTGGCCGCCGGTGCCATCTTCACCATGCCCGCACTGTTCCTGTGGGCAAAAGAGGGCCTGTGCGACAAGCCCAGCATCCTGGAGATCACCCTGATCGCCCTGTGCGGCGGCATTCTGGGCGTTCTGTTCATGGTGCCCCTGCGCAACGCCCTGATCGTCAAGGAGCACGCCACCCTGCTGTACCCGGAAGGCACCGCCTGTGCAGACGTTCTGCTGGCCGGTGAAGAGGGCGGTGCAAACGCCTCCACCGTGTTCTCCGGCATGGGTCTGGCAGCCATCTTCAAGTTCATCGTCGATGGCCTGAAGATGATCCCCGCCGACATTGCCGTGGCCTTCAGCTCCTTCAAGGGTGCTCTGGGCATGGAAGTGTACCCCGCTCTGCTGGGCGTGGGCTACATCGTCGGCCCCAAGACCGCTTCCTACATGTTCACCGGTTCTCTGGTGGGCTGGATGGTCATTATCCCGCTGATCTGCCTGTTCGGCGCAAACATCTCCCTGTACCCGGCAGCAGCCGGCACCACCATTGCTGATCTGTATGCAGCAGGCGGTGCAGACGCTATCTGGTCCAACTACGTCAAGTATATCGGCGCAGGTGCCATTGCTACTGGCGGTATCATCTCGCTGATCAAGAGCCTGCCTCTGATCGCATCCACCTTCCGTGATGCCATGAAGAGCATGAAGGGCGGCAGTGCTTCCGGCACCTCCCGTACCGAGAAGGACCTGCCCATGCCCTTTATTCTGGGCGGCATCCTGCTCATCATCCTCATCATCTGGCTGGCTCCGGCCATCCCCGTCAGCCCGCTGGGTGCTCTGCTGATCGTCATCTTCGGCTTCTTCTTCTCCACCGTCTCTGCACGTATGGTCGGCATGATCGGCAGTTCCAACAACCCGGTCTCCGGCATGACCATTGCCACCCTGCTGATCGCTACCATGATCCTGAAGGCCACCGGCAACGTTGGCATCGAGGGCATGATCGGCTCCATGGCCATCGCCTCTGTCATCTGCATCTGCGCTGCCATTGCTGCGGATACCTCTCAGGACCTGAAGACCGGCTACCTGCTGGGTGCGACCCCGGTCAAGCAGCAGATCGGTGAGCTGATCGGCGTTATTGCCGCCGGTCTGGCCATCGGTGGTGTGCTGTACCTGCTGGACAGCGCATGGGGCTACGGCGGTGCCGAGGTCCCCGCACCGCAGGCTACCCTGATGAAGATGATCGTCGAGGGCATCATGGGCGGCAACCTGCCCTGGAACCTGGTGTTCACCGGTGTGTTCCTTGCCATTGCTCTGGAGGTCCTGCGCATCCCCGTGATGCCGTTCGCCATCGGCCTGTATCTGCCCATCTACCTGAACACCTCCATCATGATCGGCGGTGTTGTGCGCTGGTTCATGGACAGCCGCAAGAATGTTGACGCGAAGCTCAAGGAAGAGCAGACCACCCGCGGCACCCTGTTCTGTGCCGGTATGATCGCAGGCGAGGGCCTTGTGGGCATCCTGCTGGCTGTGTTTGCCGTGTTCGGCATCAGCACTGCCCTGAGCATTGATCTGGGCAACATTGGCGGCGTGGTCCTGATGATCGTGATGATCGCATGCCTGCTGGCCTTCTCCATGAAGAAAAAGAAGAACTGATGAGTAAGAAAAAGCAGTCCATCAACTATCTGGACCTCATTCCGCAGCGGGCGGAAACCCTGCGCTGGCACACAGACGAAGCCACCGGCCTTATCACCCTTGAGGTGGAGAACACCGGTGTGTTCAACACGATCGCGCAAAAAGTGTTTCATAAACCGCGCACCACACAGGTGCATCTGGACGAGACCGGCAGCTATCTCTGGCCGCTGATCGACGGCCAGAAGACCGTTGCAGACCTTGCTGAATGCATGAAGCAGCAGTTTGGCGAAAAGGCCGAACCGCTGTACCCGCGCATCATCAAGTACTTCCAGATCGTGGAATCTTACCACTTTATCAAGTTCCTCAACCAATAAGCACAAAAGAAGCGGCGCTCAGAGCCTGTTGCAAGGCACTGAGCGCCGCTTTTCTTATTCTTTTTTGCCGCTCCAATCTACCGCATCTGCGGCCATGGCATTTTATCTTCTGCGCTTTCTCCTTTTAAGGTTCAGCGAGTTGCCGCCCGCGGCAAGAGTGACCGCCGTTAATGCAGCGAGGATGAACAGCAGTGCACACAGCAGAAGCACCGTGGCCTTCATGTCGGTGCGGAAATCGGAGACATACTCCCGGTGGGTCACAAGGTCCACCGTGCCCACCTCATCGCCGTCCAGATACACGGTGGCTGTACCCACCACACTGCCGCTCTTGACGGTAGCCGCAATGCTCTCCGGCAGGTCGAAGGAGTAGGTGACGATATCATCCGCGTGGCCGTAGCCGCTGACCGGCGCAGCGGCATACAGCGCCACCGTCGGTTCGGTGCGGCACTTGGTCAGCGCCACGGTGGTGATTTCGGTCTGGGTATCCACCAGCGGACGGTCGGCAAAGCTGGCAAAGGCCCAGTCGAATAGATCATCGCACTCGGCAAAGAGATGGTCCGGCGTATCGCAGCCAAGGATCACCAGCCCGTAGGTGTGGCCGTCCTTTTCCGCAAAGGCCACGATGCAGCGGCCTGCCAGCGTGGTAAAGCCGCCCTTGACCCACCGGACATACTCCCGGTAGTTGGCGCTCTCGCTGTTCATCAGGCTGTTGGAGCTGCTGATGGTGTGCTCAGCCTTGCGGAGGTTCGTGGCCGGCAGGACATAGCTGGCGGTGCCCGCCACCTGTGCAAAGGTCTGGTTTGCCGCACAGGCGGCGGCGATCTTTGCCAGATCCTGCGCGGTGGACACGTTGCCGTAGTCAAACAGGCCGTGGGCACAGGTAAAGTTCGTGCCGGTGCAGCCCAGCTCCTGGGCACGGGCGTTCATCTGCTTGACGAAATCCAGCACGCTGCCGCCCACATCGTAGGCAATGACGCTGGCGGCGTCGTTGGCGCTGACGATGAGCATGGCGTTCAGCAGGTCGATGCGGCGCACCGTCTCGCCGATGCGCAGGCCCATAGTGGTGCCGTTGGCGTTCTGGATATCCCGGAATTCCTGGGTCAGCGCGGTGGGCACGGTCACTTCACCGTTCAGATCCTTGCCGCTTTCCAGCAGCAGCAGGGCCGTCATGAGCTTGGTCAGGCTGGCAACATACTGCTGCTGGTCAGCATTCTGGTTCAGGATGGTCTTGCCGGTGTCGGCGTTGAACAGGTACACCGCCTCGGTCTCGCTGGCGGTCTGGATGGGCATGGGATATACCGCAAGGCCCGGCAGTGCAGCAGCAGCGGCCAGTGCCAGCGTGAGCACCAGCGCCGTCATGCGGCGGAAGATGGTGTTTTTGAACATGAGCGTGCCCCCTTGTATCTGCTTGCCGACGCACGGCAAAAATTTTTGTTTTGAAACAGCTCCTACTTGCCGGAAAGGCTCTGGCTTGCTATACTACTTTAAAGAATACCATAAACCAGCCAAAAGAGAAAGAGAGAAAGGCGGTTTTTAACAATGTTTCTGTCCTTTTGTGGAAAAGTTCCCCGCGACGAGGGGGCCGCTTTTGTAGCGCCCAACGCCACCGTGCAGGGAGATGTGATCCTGAAAGCCGGTTCCACGGTGTGGTACGGGGCCGTGCTGCGCGGCGACGACGGCACTTTGACCATTGGCGAAAACTCCAACGTGCAGGATAACGCCGTGCTGCACTGTGATGTGGGCGGTGCTGTAATGCTGGGCAAAAGCGTCACCGTGGGCCACAGTGCCCTTGTGCACGGGTGCACGGTAGGGGACGGCAGCCTCATCGGAATGCACGCCACCCTGCTCAACCACTGTGTCGTGGGCAAAAACTGCATCATCGGCGCGGGTGCGCTGGTGCCGGAGGGCATGGTCATCCCGGACGGCTCGGTAGCCGTGGGCGTGCCCGCAAGGGTCATCAAGCAGGTAAGCGCGGCCCAGGTCGAGGCCAACCTGCACAACGCCGCCCACTATGTGGAGCATGGCAAGCTTCACGCCGCCGAGCTTGCCAAGGGCTGACCCTGTGCCGATTTTACAGTTTTTTGCCACATTTTTTCGTCTTTCCGCCAAAAAGTCGACATTTTAATTGACACCTGCGGTCTTGTCTGCTATAGTGAAATTGGCAGTTTATGTCATTCTGGAATACCAGAATTTTTGTACACCGCGCTGTTTGGTTTTTATCATTGGGGGAATTTTGTAAAAAGTTCATTGCGGGATGTTTTTTCACAGAAATGTAATGACTTTTCACTTAAAATCGGGTATACTATACCTTGCGGGGAGGCGGGGCCGCAACCGTCTTTCCGCACATGATTCCTCCTCACACCAAAGCAATACCCCAAACAGAAACTCCCTCCGGTGTACCGCAAGCGCCGGAGGGAGTTTCTGTTTGCATCAGCTTTTGTATTTTATGATTTCCTGCAATCAAAGGAGAGATTTTTATGTCTGAACTGATCACCCGCCGTACTTTTTTAAAGACCACCGGTGCAGCTGCACTGGCCGTTGCCGCAAGCGGTATGCTGGCAGGCTGCGGCGATGGCTATGATGCCTTGCTGAACCCTCCGACACTTCCCTCTGTCAGCGACCACTATCAGGCAGATAATTTTTCGATCGGAATGAGTTCCTTCTCCGGCTGCACCTCCAATTCCCAGCACGAATCCAGCGAAAGCCGCGGTTATTATCTCTATGCTGCTGTCTCGTTCCAGGCTGTCAACAGTCAGGTCGTTCTGCGCACCTCTGACTTTACATTTGCCTTTGATAATGAGCCGTTCAAGACCAACAAGCCTTCCTGCACCAGTATCGGCAACTTTACTCTGAACAGCAGTACGGAGAAATATGTTCCCGTCACACAGAGACCGATTCCCGTAAGTTCTTCTACTACGATTCCGATCTGGATCCGGCTTGGCAACTATCTTGAGATCCCCACCTACCATATCGGCGGTTTTACCGTCACATATAAAAACAAATACCGGTTCAAATATTCCAGCCCGGATGATTCCACCCCTACCTTTGCAACGATCTGAAAAAATGGCCCGACAAATCTGTCGGGCCATTTTTATTACAGCGCTCTGAACTTTGCCGCAAACACGCTGAGCACGATTTTAGGGTTCACCTGCGCGCCAAGGCGCTGGATGGCGGCTTCGGCCAGACGCAGGGCACGCTGGGCGGCAATGCCCTGCACCGGTGCGTGGGGGCTTTGCCGCAGGCCCGCAGCGGCCACCGCGCGGAAGTCCGTCAGCAGGGCGGCGGCACCGGCCTTGTCCTTTTCGTAGGCGGCCAGCAGGCAGGCTGCGGCATAGCTGTCACGGTCGGCAGCGGCCTTTGCCAGCTGCAGGGCCTTTTCCACCTGCGCGGTGCGGGCTTCGTCCTGTGCGGCGGCAAGCACCGTGCCAATGTGCCCGTCGAACAGTTCGCTGTACAGCGCGGCCGTCTTTTTGTCCACCCCCTGTGCGGCGCAGTAGCGAGCGCACTGCTCCGGCGAGACAGGAGCCACTGCAAAGCTGACGCAGCGGCTGCGGATGGTGGGCAGCACGCCTGCCAGCGAATCCGCCGTAAGCAGGAACAGCACCCCCTCCGGCGGCTCTTCCATCACCTTCAGCAGGGCATTGGCAGATTCCTCGTTCATCTTTTCCACATGGTAGAGCAGCACGGCACGGCCCTCGGCCGAAAGGCTGGTGTTGAAGATCTCGCTGCGCATAGCCTTGACCTGACTGACCAGATATTTTCCGCCTGCGCCCATACCGGCAACGCTGATCGCTTCACGCACGATGCCGGTCTCCACATGGCCGCTGTCGCGGTCGCCGGGCTTACCCACAGCACGGCAGCATTCGCCCCGCAGAAGGGCCTCAGCGGGCGCTCCGCCTGCAGGGTAAAGATAATCTGCCGCAATGCAGCGGGCCGCAAAACCGGCTCCAAGGCCCTCTTCTCCCACCAGCAGCACGCTGTGGGTCAGGCGGCGGGCTGCCAGCATCAGCTGCACGCTGCTTTTCAGTTCTGCATTGCCCTCCATGCGGTCCAGCATCATGGTGTTTCTCCTTACCTTCTGTTTCTCCGCTTCCACTGCTCACGGCGTACCCACGCGCGGACGGAACGATAGGCCATTGGGCCAAAGAACAGCCAGACGTTCGCCATGCTGAGCAGCAGGCTCAGCTTTTGCGGCAGCGGCGCACCCAGAAAGCTGAGCACCCACAGTGCTGCCGCAAAAAAGCCAAAGTATTTCACCCGGATGGGGATGACAAAGAACAGCAGCACCTGTACCTCCGGGTACAGCATGGCAAAGGCCAGCAGCAGCGAAAGGGACAGGCAGTAGGTGCTGCCGGTCACGCCGGTGAACAGGCAGGCCAGCACAGTGCCCAGCATCCCGGAGAGCAGATACACCGTATAGCGGAAATCGCCCCACTCCTGTTCCAGCGCTGTGCCGATGAACCATGTGAAATAGATGCCCAGCACCGCGCTGAGGATGCTGCCGCCGTAAGAGGGGATGAACGCAAAGGTGATGATGCGCCAGATCTGGCCGCGCAGCAGAAAATAGCGGCTGAGTGCCAGCCAGACACTGACGGTCTGGTTGACAAACAGCTCGATGGCCAGCACAAGGATCTGCCCGCCCACCAGAATGTTGGTCAGATTCGGGATGCCGAAGCGGCCGTATTTGCGCTCCAGCTGGTTGAGCCAATTGTTCATATAGGGTGCCTCCAACGCATTGTATTCCGATATCGGTGAGTTTTGCCGCATTTTTCTGCTGTTATTGTACCATGATTGGCCGGGGCATTCAAGGCAATGCCCCAGTGTGGAAAACTGCCGCATCTTCCGCCCAAAAATACAGCTGTCAAGCGGATCTTGCGGCATAAAAGCACAACCGGAAAGTGTATGGAGTTTCCTGTCTGGAATGAACTTTTCACTTTTTCCACCGGGTTTTCCACCGTTTTTGTGAAGAAAAGGGCAAGTTTTCCATGAGGTTTTCCACTTTTTCCACCGGGTTTTCCACAACAAAAG
Organism: Faecalibacterium faecis; assembly: GCF_040096475.1. Taxonomy (NCBI): domain Bacteria; kingdom Bacillati; phylum Bacillota; class Clostridia; order Eubacteriales; family Oscillospiraceae; genus Faecalibacterium; species Faecalibacterium faecis. The sequence continues at coordinate 101,030 of NZ_JBBMEP010000002.1, forward strand.
GGCATCAGCCCTATACACACCGTAATTCAGGCCGCAGCTTTCTGGTAAGTTTTGGGCAAAAATGCGGGCATTCTGCCTTTTATAAAAAAGAAAGTCGAAGGATTTTCTTTGCATTCTACAAACCGTTCCTGAGCGGTGATTTATTTTTCTCCAATCTGGAATGAACCGGTCACAAGTTTTCAACACCGGGCCGCTGCCGTTTTTCCGTGTGGAAAAGGCGGGGAAACATGCAGTTTTCCACACCGGAAAAAGCTGCTGCTCGCGGGCGCGCCGGGAGCAAACTCCCCCAGTCTCGCTGCGCTCGACAGATTCCCCTTTTTGTCGCTGCGCGACATCTTCCCCCGGCCGGGGGAAGTCGTCCTCTGGGATGGGGCCTTTGGCAGTACGGAAAAGTTTCCGGCTAAAGTGCAAAGCTTGCGGCACGCCAGAGGCTCCCTCTTTGAGGGAGCTGGCAAAACCGTCAGGTTTTGACTGAGGGAGTTGGCATCGCGCAGCGATGACTGAGAGGGTTCGTCCTATAAAAATGCCGGGCAGTCACTTCAAGACTGTCCGGCATTGCTTTATTCTTTACATCATATTGTGGAATACCAGCTGTGCGATCTGGAAATACAGGATCAGGCTGCAGGCATCCACGATGGTGGTGATGAAGGGGGTAGCCATGATGGCCGGGTCGGCACCCAGCTTCTTGGCGGCCAGCGGCAGCATACCGCCCACCAGCTTTGCCAGAATGACGCTGAAGAACAGCGAAACGCTGACCACGATGGCATAGCCCATCACGTTGGCGTACTGGCCGGGGAACAGGAAGGTGTACATCAGGTAGATGCGCAGGCCGTTCACGATGCCCAGCACCGCGCCCACGATGGCAGACACCCGCAGCTCCTTGCCCAGCACCCGCATAAAGTCGGCGGGCTCTACCTCGCCCAGAGCCAGACCGCGCACCATCAGGGTGCTGATCTGGTTGCCGCAGTTGCCGGCGGTATCCATCAGCATGGGCATGAAGGAGACCAGCAGCGGCAGGCTGACAAAGGCCTCTTCATAGTGGGTGGTGACCATGCCGGTAAAGGTGGCGGACAGCATCAGGATCAACAGCCATGGAATGCGCTGCTTTGCGTGGGTCCAGACGCTGGTGCCGAAGTAGGTGGTGGCATCGTCGTCCGGCAGAATAGCAGCCATCTTCTGCATATCCTCGGTGCTCTCGTCGGTCAGAACGTCGATTGCATCGTCGATGGTGATGATACCCACGAACATGCCCTCGTTGTCCAGAACAGGCATGGCGGTAAAGTCGTAGCGCTGCATCTCACGGGCCACGTACTCCTGATCGTCGGTCACTTTCACAGTGACCACGTTATCATCCATGATCTCGTTGATGGGAGTATGCGGCTCTGACAGCAGCAGGCTGCGGGCAGAAACAACGCCCTTCAGGCGGTTGCGCTCCACCACGTAGCAGGTGTACACGGTCTCTGCGTTTTCGCCCTGCTTGCGGATGGCTTCAAAAGCCTGCGCCACGGTCATATCCTCGCGCAGACGGACATATTCGGGGGTCATCAGGCTGCCGGCAGAGCTTTCGGGGTAGTTCAGCAGCTTGTTCAGGCTCTCACGGGTCTGCTTGGAGGATTTCTCCAACACCCGCTTCACCACGCCTGCAGGCATATCCTCCAGCAGGTCGGCGGCATCGTCCAGACTCATCTCTTCAATAGCGCCCACAAGCTCCACATCTGAGAAGGCGTTCACCAGATCGTCGCGGGCCTCGTCGGACATATAGGCAAAGGCCTCGGTGGCCACTTCCTTTTTGAGCAAGCGGAACACCACAAGGCGGTTGTTTTCGTCCAGCTCTTCCAGCAGCTCGGCAAGGTCGGCAGGCTGCTCTTCCTCGGTGACTTCGCGCAGCTTGACGTACTGCTTCTTGATGAGCAGCTTGAGCAGGCGGCTCTTGGTGAGCATCTCAGGGTTGGCCTTGACCTCTTCGTCGTTGGCTTCCTCTTTTTCGGCCTCGCGCATGTCCTGCTTGAGGTCTTCAGTAGCTTCCTCGTTCAGATCTTCAGCCAGCTTCTGGCGGACCTCGGCGGGGATATCAGCAGGCAGCTCCTGCACCGGCAGCGCCTGTTCCGCAGCATCAGCCGTCAGCTTTTTTTCTTCCATATCCATTGGGCGTACCTCCTCAGTTTTTACGGAACAGGAGCAGCTCCTGTATCCGGAGGACGCAGCAGATCGGGAAACAAAAAACGCGCCGCCTTGCCTGCCGGAATGCCGCAAACGCCGCATTCTGCGCACACAAAGCCGCGCCTTCCTCTGCTCTGTTTTGCGGAAAGCGACACCGTTGAAGCGGTGCTTTTCCGCAGGACTCAGCGAAGGAGGCGAACGGTTGGGGAAAACGCAGTTGTTTTTGTTTTCTGATCCACCGCGCCGGTGGTTCTACTTCGACTATGATCCGGGTCCATTTTCCTGCGTTCACCTCCAAGTTTTCATATTCATTTTTATTATAGCGCCGCAAAAAAACGGGGTCAACCCTAAACCACCGATTTACCAGAATTTTGCAAAACAAAACACCCTCTTCCGTGTTGCGGCACACGAAAAAGGGTGTTTTGCTTGGATATTGCCTTGGTGTGAGGAGGAATCATGTTACTTGGGTAAGCGGTTGCGGCCCCGCTTCCCATGGCAAAAGTATAACAGCTTTCACAATTCAATTCGTTAAGAAGCTATGAAGAAACTGTAAAAAGGGAATGGTATCTTTTGGAAGATTTTGTGATAACATTTTTTGATTGACCTTCGTTTTTTCACATGCTAAAATGGAACTGTAAAAGCGGCTGTTGTGATGCCAGATCACAGCAGCCGCTTCTCTTTTACACAAAAAATACGCCCCGGTCACCTTGCGGTGAACGGGGCGCTAAAACGAAGCTCGTTTTTACTGCGGCAAGATCCCTGCAAAGCAGGTCTTATGCAGCAGGCGGAGCAAGGTATCTGCAAGCAGACCTTATGCTCCTGACACACGCGGGGTGTGCTTTCAAGGACCCTCGCGGGCGCTTTGGTATCTCATATCCCGCTGCGGTGCTCCGCACGGAACAAAGCACCGCCCGGGAAGTGAAATCAGATAGAACTCGTATGGCGAATGCTGTACTTCAGCACATCACCTGCATGGATGGATGCGTTTCTCCGCTTCGTACCGCTGCATTGCGCAGTAACCGCCGGTACGGGGCAGCCGCCCTCTTGCATTGTGGGGCTAAGGTGCCGCAAATATCTGCATCCAAAGCGCAGAAGAATGCTTACTTGTACAGGTCGACCAGACGGGTCAGGTGCTCGTAGCGGTCGTTTGCAACTTCCTGGTTGCGTGCGAACAGCTCCTTAGCACGGTCGGGGAATGCACGAGTCAGGCGGCTGTAACGGGTCTCGTTAGCCAGCAGTGCCTGATACTTCTCGTTATCCACAGCCTTGGAGGTCAGGGTGAACGGATTCTTGCCCTGAGCCTTGTTTGCCGGGTTGAAGGTGAACAGGTTCCAGTAACCGGCCTCAACTGCCTTCTTCATCTCGTTCTGGCAGTTGGTCATGCCGCCCTTGACACCGTGCAGCTCGCAGGGAGCGTAGCCGATGATCAGAGACGGGCCGGGGTAAGCCTCAGCCTCAGCGATGGCCTTGACAGCCTGAGCCGGGTTAGCACCCAGTGCGATCTGAGCAACATAGATGTAACCGTAGGTCATAGCGATCTCGGACAGGCTCTTCTTGCTGATTTCCTTACCAGCAGCAGCGAACTGGCAGACTTCACCAATGTTGGAAGCCTTGGATGCCTGTCCACCGGTGTTGGAGTACATCTCAGTATCGAAGACCATCACGTTGACATCCTCGCCGGAAGCCAGAACGTGGTCCAGACCACCGAAGCCGATGTCGTATGCCCAGCCGTCACCACCGAAGATCCAGACGGACTTCTTGGCGATGTACTGCTTGCTCTTCAGGATCTCTGCAGACTTCTCGCAGCCGGCAGCAGCAGCCTTCTCCAGCTCAGCGATCAGGGCCTTTGCGGGCTCGTCGTTGGCCTTGGTGTTGTTCTTGGTTGCGATGAACTTCTCGTAAGCAGCCTTCAGCTCAGCAGAAGCCTTGTCGGAACCAGCAACCTCTGCGATCTCCTTGATCAGGTTCTCGCGGATGGTCTTCTGGCCGATGTACAGGCCCAGACCATGCTCTGCGTTATCCTCGAACAGGGAGTTGCACCATGCAGGACCATGGCCGCTGTCCTTGTTGACGGTGTACGGAGAGATGGAAGCGGTGCCGCCCCAGATGGAGGAGCAGCCGGTAGCGTTGGAGATGTACATCTTCTCGCCGAACAGCTGAGTGATCAGGCGAGCGTAAGAAGTCTCGGCACAGCCTGCGCAGGAGCCAGAGAACTCCAGCAGCGGCTGGTTGAACTGAGAACCGATGACGGTATCGTCAGCAAACTTGGAAGGCTTCTTGGAGATGTTGGCCACGCAGTAGTCGAACACTGCCTGCTGATCGGCCTGGCTGTCCTGCGGCACCATGGTGATAGCCTTGGTGGGGCAGACGGTGACGCACTCGCCGCAGCCCATGCAGTCCAGAGGAGACACAGCCATAACAAACTTGTACTCGTTTGCGGGCTTGTTGTCGCGGCTCTTGGTCTGTGCAGGAGCAGCTGCCAGCTCGTCGGCGGTCAGCTGGAAGGGACGGATGGTAGCATGAGAGCAGACGAATGCACACTGGTTACAGCCAACGCACTTTGCAGCATCCCACTCGGGGACGTTGACAGCGGTGCCGCGCTTCTCGTATGCAGAAGCGCCCTGCTCCCACTCGCCGTTTGCATTTGCCACGAAGGAAGAGACAGGCAGGCTGTCGCCGTCCATACGGGCAATGGGCTCCATGACATCGCGGATCTGCTTGACCAGCTCCGGACGGCCGGTGAGAGCCTTGGGTGCAGGATCAGCCTCGGGGTTGGACCAGGATGCGGGCACGTCCACCTTGTGGATGGCGTCAACGCCTGCATCGATAGCCTTCCAGTTCATCTCAACGACGTCCTGGCCCTTCTTGCCGTAGCTCTTCTGAGCTGCCTGCTTCATGAAGTTGACGGCATCCTCGATGGGCATGACGTCAGCCAGCTTGAAGAATGCAGACTGCAGGATGGTGTTGGTGCGCTTGCCCATGCCGATCTCGATAGCCTTATCGATTGCATTGATGGTATACAGCTGGATGTTGTTGTCAGCGATATACTTCTTTGCCTCGGCGTTCAGGTGCTGGCCCAGCTCCTCATCGGACCACTGGCAGTTGATCATGAACACGCCGCCGGGCTTGACATCCTGGACCATCTTCATGCCCATGTGGATGTAAGCGGGGTTGTGGCAGGCCACGAAGTCAGCCTGGTTGATGTAGTAGGGGCTGCGGATGGGCTTGTCGCCGAAACGCAGATGGCTGATGGTCACGCCGCCGGTCTTCTTGGAGTCATACTGGAAGTATGCCTGAACATACTTGTCGGTATGGTCGCCGATGATCTTGACGGAGTTCTTGTTAGCACCGACAGTACCGTCGCCGCCCAGACCCCAGAACTTGCACTCCTTGGTGCCAGCAGCTGCGGTGATGGGAGCGGGCTTGACTTCCGGCAGAGACAGGAAGGTGACGTCATCGGTGATACCCAGAGTGAAGCGCTCCTTGGGCTGATCCTTCTCCAGCTCCTTGTACAGAGCGAAGATGGAGGACGGCGGGGTATCCTTGCTGCCCAGACCGTAACGGCCGCCGGTCAGAACCACATCGTTCAGGCCAGCCTCACGCAGGGTAGCGGCAACATCCAGGTACAGGGGCTCGCCCAGAGAGCCGGGCTCCTTGGTGCGGTCCAGCACAGCCACCTTCTTGGCGGTCTTGGGCAGGACCTTCAGCAGGGAAGCGGAGACCCAGGGACGGTACAGGCGGACCTTGACGATACCGACCTTCTCGCCCTTGGCGTTCAGGTAATCGATGACCTCATCAGCAACGTCGCAGATGGAGCCCATAGCCACGATCACACGGTCAGCATCGGGTGCGCCGTAGTAGTTGAACAGATCGTAGTTGGTGCCCAGCTTTGCGTTGATCTTGGCCATGTACTTCTCAACAACAGCAGGCAGAGCGTTGTAAACGCTGTTGCATGCCTCACGATGCTGGAAGAACACGTCGCCGTTCTCGTGGGAGCCGCGCATCTTGGGGTGTTCGGGGTTCAGAGCCTTCTTACGGAACTCCTCCACAGCCTCCATGTTGCACATTTCCTTCAGATCGGCGTAATCCCACTTCTCGATCTTCTGGTACTCATGAGAAGTACGGAAGCCATCGAAGAAGTTCAGGAAGGGAACCTTGCCCTCGATGGCGCACAGATGTGCGACAGGGGACAGATCCATGACTTCCTGCACGCTGCTCTCGACCAGCATTGCAAAGCCGGTCTGACGGCATGCCATAACGTCGCTGTGATCACCAAAGATGTTCAGGGACTGAGTAGCAACGGTACGTGCAGAAACATCGAACACGCAGGGCAGCTGCTCAGCAGCGATCTTGTACATGTTGGGGATCATCAGCAGCAGGCCCTGAGAAGCGGTGAAGGTGGTGGTAACAGCACCTGCACCCAGAGAGCCGTGCACAGCGCCAGCAGCGCCGGCCTCAGATTCCATCTCGACAACCTTGACCTGATTGCCGAAGATGTTCTTCTGGCCAGCTGCGGACCACTGGTCCACAGAGTCAGCCATCGGAGAAGACGGGGTAATGGGGTAGATGGCAGCCACGTCCGTGTAGGCATACGCTACATGGGCGGCAGCGGTATTGCCATCCATAGTTTGCTTTGCTCTAGGCATTTTTCTTCCTCCATTATTCAGAATTTGGTACCTTTTGCGCGGGGCAATATGCCCCACATGGGACCGGAGAACCCCATAAAGGCACTATTGCTTGTATACTATAATAGCAAATTCCGCCCATAAAGTAAACGCAAACCGCTCAACAAACGCACCAAAAATAAAGAAATTTTTTTAGCGCTTTTGTACGTCTTTAGTTCGTTAAAGTGAGCAATGGCGCGGATTTTCCGGTTTTGGCCTGCCTGCTTTGCCAGATCCTGTAATTTTTTTCGCAAAAAGGGGAGGGAACCCTCTCAGTCACGGCTTGCGCCGTGCCAGCTCCCCCAAAGGGGGAGCTTTATTTGTGCTGACCGGAAGATGCAAAAAGCTCCCCCTTTCGGGGGAGCTGGCGAACGCAGTGAGCCTGAGAGGGTTCACTCTCCCTTGTATTTATCACATCTTTATTGACAACAAACCTCATTTTGCCGTAAACTGAAGCCATAGAAAACCGGCGCTGTGCCGGGCAAAGAGGGTAATAAAATGGAGAAGACCGTGCATTACGAAAAAACACTCACCAGTGAGGTGCTCTTCGAGGGCCGGGTGATCACCCTGACAAAAGACACTGCTCTGCTGGAAAACGGCAAGACCGCCGAACGCGAAGTGGTGCATCACCACGGCGGTGCGTGCATCCTGCCCTATTTTGAGGACGGCACCATCTGCATGGTGCGCCAGTTCCGCTACGCCATGCAGCAGGAGCTGTGGGAGCTGCCTGCCGGCAAGCTGGAAAAGGGTGAGGACCCCTTTGAAGCCGCCAAGCGGGAGCTGGGCGAGGAGTGCGGCCTGACCGCGGACAATTATATCTCTCTGGGCCAGTTTTTCCCCACCGTGGGCTATGACACCGAAGTGATCTACACATGGGTCGCCACCGGCCTGCACAAGACCCAGATGCATCTGGATGCCGATGAATTTCTGACCCCTGACCGTGTGCCGCTGGATAAAGCTTATGAGATGGTCATGAGCGGCGAGATCCGGGACGGCAAGACCATTGCCGGTATCCTGAAGCTCAAGGCCCTGATCGCCGAGGGCAGGCTGTGAATATCCTGTACGAAGATGCCGCCCTTGTGGTGCTGGACAAGCCCGCCGGACTTTCCAGCGAAGAGGGTGTGCCCGCAGCCCTGCGGCAGCTGTGGGGCCAGCCGGATGCCTTTGTAGGGGTGGTGCACCGGTTGGACACGGGTGTGTCCGGCCTGATGGTGTTTGCCAGAACGCCCGGGGCTGCGGCCGCACTCAGCCGTCAGATCACCCAGAGCCAGAACGCCTACGCTGTGCAGGATGGCAGGGCCGAAGGAAAGCCGGAAGTGCCGCAGTTCATCAAGCAGTACCGTGCCGTCATTGCAGGCGGGCCGGACGAAGCACTGCCCGCCGAAGGCACCCTGCGGGACTGGCTGTTCAAGGACAGCCGCCGGGGCCGGGTGTTCCCGGTCAGCCGCCCGCGCAAGGGCGTGCGGGAAGCCGTGCTGGAATACCGCATCGTGAAAACGGCAGGAGAGATGAGCCTTGCTGAGATCACGCTGCACACCGGCCGCACCCATCAGATCCGGGTGCAGTTTGCATCCCGGAAGCATCCGCTGGCCGGAGACGGCAAATACGGAAGCCGCGTAAAAAGCAGCATTGCCCTGCAGAGCTGCGGCCTGCAGTTTTTGCACCCGGAGACCGGAAAGCCCATGGCATTCACGCTGCCGCTGCCGGAGGGTGCGTTCTGGAAACCGTTTGAAGGATAATGCATTTCCATTAGGTGAGAGGTATGGAACAATACAAAACTGATGCTGAGATCTATGCTGTGCTGGAGCGGGAGATCATTGACCTGACCATCCGCCCCGGCTCTTCGCTGAGCGAAAATCCGCTCTGTGCCCGCTTTGGCGCACCGCGCACCCTGATCCGGGTGGTGCTGCAGAAACTGCAGGAAAACGGGCTGGTAAAGATCGTGCCTTACAAGGGCACCACCGTTACCCGGCTGAACCGCCGCATCGTGGACGAGCTGATCTACGAGCGCACCGCCGTGGAAGCCCGCGTATTGCGGGATTTTTCGCCCCGGTGCACCCCGGAGCAGCGGGCGTTGATCCGCAGGCGGGTGGAAGCCTACGAGGCCCTTGCGGCCATGGAGAGCCCGGATTACAACAAGCTGTACGAAGCCGACCGTGCCCTGCACGGGACATGGTTTGCCGCCATGGATAAAATGTACCTGTGGAGCACCCTGCAGAACGCCCACGCCGACTACAGCCGCTTCCGGATGCTGGACACCATGACCACCGGCGGCCTTGCCGAGGTGATTGCAGACCACCGCAACCTGATGAACGCCATCGAGCGGTGCGACCTTTCCGCCTTTGAACCGTTGGTGGAACGGCACCTGTACGGCGGCATCCGGCGGCTTGGCTCCAAGCTGACCGAGGAATATGCCGATTATTTTGAGCCGGAAAAGTAATTGTTCTATGTGGAACATTTTATAAAACGAAAGGGCACAGCGCATCGCAGCGCCGTGCCCTTTCGTTTTATGCTGTCTGAATTTCAGAACACCCCGGAAATAAAAATTTCCAGACCTATGCCAATGAGGATGATGCCGCCCAGAATGGATGCCTTGCCGGAGAGCTTGGTGCCAAACTTTTTGCCGATGCGCAGGCCCGCCATGCAGATAAAGAAGGTGACCACCGCAATGATGAGCGATGCCGCAAGTGCCATCAGCCAGCCGTATTCCGAAATGGTGAAGCCCACCGAAAGCGCATCAATGCTGGTAGCCACGCCCTGCATGAGCAGTGCACCCGCACTCAGCTCTGCTGCTTCTTCGGCCTCTTCGCCCTTGATGCCATCCACCAGCATTTTGCCGCCAATGTAGCCCAGCAGAGCCAGCGCGATCCACGGGATGAACTTTTCAAACGAAGAGAACAGCTCCACAATGGTGTGCACGCACACCCAGCCCGTCATGGGCATCACGGCCTGAAAAAGGGCAAAGGTGCCCGCGATCCTGCACATGGTCCCCCTGCTCATGCGGGGGTCGTGCAGGCCGTTTGCCATAGATACCGAGAACGCATCCATTGCAAGGCCCACGCCCAGCAGGGCACTGTTGAGGAAAAATACAAAACTCCATTCCATATTGTCTGCCTCCTGAATTTGACCAGAATATCGGGCAATACAAAACCCGGTCACGGGCGCACATGTACGTCCGGGACCGGGTGATTTTTTTGAAACCAACTCCATGTGCACGGGCGCTGTTCTATGCGCCAAAAACACATGAGTCTCGCAAATGAAAGCAAGCCAGACCGGAACCAACGGTCATCATGTTGACTTGCTGCGCTCTGCAAAAGCGCCTGCTACTCCCCCACGGGTATTTGTGATTGTTTTGCCATTGTAGCATATCTTTGCAGGGAAGTCCAGACAAACCTGCGCGGTTACACGGTATTTTTCCATCGGCGGGCAAAATACCAGTCCTGTGAAATAATAAAACACAGGGTGTTGCCCAGCGCCCTCAGGGTAACAGCATGTTCCTGACGCAAGGCCCGGCGGGCGCAGCGCTCGTACTCCCGCGCCTGCTGCATCCGGGCACTCCGGCGCTCTTCGGCGGTCAGGTGCATTCCCACATCGATCAGGGAGTGCAGCAGTGCCCAGTACAGCTCACACAGCGAACCCGTGATGCCATGGCGGCGGACGCACTCGAACACGGTATAGTTTGCTTCCACACGGTCGAGATTGCGCAGGGTGACTTTGCTGTTGACGATGCTGCCCGCCACCTTGCGGTAAAGGTACAGCGCATCCGGGATATTCGCGATTCTGTCCGCTTTTTCGTAGGCGTAGGCGATCAGCAGGGTGTCCTCGTTCAGCTTGCCCTCTGCAAAGCGCAGCTGCGCAAAAATGCTGCGGTGGTACAGCTTGTTCCACACCACCATGTAGGGCAGAAGGGTGCTGTGCTCCAACGCCTGCTCCGGGGTCAGCACCTCCCGCCGCACATGCAGATACTGCTCCCGGATGGGGGTCAGGGCTTCGTCCACCTGCCGGTAATTGCACACGGCCATCTGTGCACCGGCCTCCTGCGCCGCATGGTAAAGCTTTGCGCAGAAGTCCGGCATGATGGTGTCGTCTGAATCCACAAAGGCAATCCATTCGCCCTCTGCCGCGTCCAGCCCGGCATTGCGTGCCCCGCTCAGACCACGATTCTTCTGGTGGATGACCCGGATGCGGCTGTCCTTTGCCGCTGCGGCATCGCACAAAGCAGGGCAGCTGTCCGGAGAGCCATCGTCCACCAGAATCAGCTCAAAATCCGTGAAGGTCTGGGCAAGGATGGAAGAGATGCAGGCGCTCAGAAAACGCTCTGTCTTATATACCGGCACGATGATGCTGATCTCCGGCTGTTTTTTATGTTGTTCCTGCACAATAAACTCCTCATTGCTTCAGGTCGTTTTCTGCCGTCTTTCCGCCCTTTTGCGACATAGATCCAGATAACTGCAGGCCGATGCAGCGCAGACCACTGCCGCCCACAAATTTTTTAGTGTTACGCCGCGAGCTTGCATCAGCCGATGGCGGGCTGTACGCTCATACGCAAAGGCTTCCTTCATCCGGGGGCTTTTGCGCTCTTCCGGTGTCAGGTGCAGCCAGATGTCCCACACGGCAGTCAAAATCGGGCGATAGGCTGCACACAAAGCATCCCGGATGCCGTTTTGGTACAGCACATCAAACAGGCGGTACCATGCTTCCACCCAGTCCAGTGTTTTCAAGGTAGTCTTGCGGTGCATGGCACTGCCGGTAACGATGCGGTAATTGTATAAAAAATCCCATACACCGCAGGCAGAAGCCGCTCTTGCGTAAATGACCGGCATGAGACAGGTATCTTCAAACGCCTTGTTTTCTGGATAGCGCAGATTTTCCAGCAGTTTTCGGCGATAAAGCTTATTCCACGGAACCTGAAAATCCGACACCACCATCCGGCGCAGAACTTCCTCCTGCGGCAAAAACTCGTTCAAAAGTCGGTGTTCCCCGCCCGCAAGCGTTTTGCCCGTTTCATCAATGCACTGACTGCTGCAGATTGCAAAATCTGCACCCGTTTCCAGCACTGCCTTATGCATTTTTTCCAGATATTCTGGTGCTGCTGTATCATCCGAATCCACAAATGCGATCCAATTTCCCTGTGCTGCATCCAGACCCGCATTGCGGGCTGTGCTTACACCGCCGTTTTGCTTATGGATCACCCGCACGCGGCTGTCCCTTTTTGCTGCTGCATCGCACAGGGCAGGGCAGTTGTCTGGTGAGCCATCGTCCACAAGGATCAGTTCAAAATCTGTAAAGGTCTGAGCGAGGATGGAATCAATACACTCATTCAGATATTTTTCCACCTGATACACTGGCACGATGATGCTGATCTCCGGTCTTCCACTTTCTGTTCTTTCACTCACAGTATTTCTCCCATTCGGAATTCAGTTTTATTTCCGGTACTTGAAGTTGAAGTAGAACTGCGGGTTTGCAATGCAGAGTGCGGTTTCTGCTGCGTTGCGCAGGGTACAGGCCCCCTGTTGACGAACCTCTCTGCCTGCTTTTTTCAAGCACGCTTCCGCCTGCTGAACCCGTTCACTGTTTCTCTGTTTGGGTGGCAGATTTTTTTTTGTGTTTCGGAGCATGCGTTTCATCAGTACATACTGCAGGAATGCTGTGTCTTTTTTTCCATACTTGAGTGCACAAGCAAGAAGGCCGTAGTTTGCATCAATCTCATCCAGATTTTTCAAGGTAACCTTTCCATGCATGATGCTTGCCGGATGCAGCCGGTAATGGTACAGTTTTTCCTTTATACAAGCCACAGCTGTTGCATGTTCAATGATTTCCGGTGTGGTAAATGCGTCTTCATAGTTTTTGCCCACAGGAAAAACGATTCCTTCCAGCACATCTCTCCGATGCAGTCTTGTTGCTGCCTGAATCAACGGCGTAAGGCGGATGCGGTGTATTGCTTCCTCACGGGAAAGCACTTCTGTACGTAAAGGCTGTTCCTGATAATCACAAAGACTTCCATCCTCTTCCATAAAAACTTCGTTGCAGACTGCAAGTTCAGCACCTGCCTGCTTTGCTGCCCGCAGCATTTTTTCGTAGTAAGTCTTGTCTACAAAGTCATCCGGGTCCACAAAGCCGATCCAATTTCCCTGTGCAGCTGCCAAACCCGCATTGCGGGCTGTGCTTACACCGCCGTTTTGCTTATGGATCACCCGCACGCGGCTGTCTTTTTCTGCCGCAGCATCACACAGGGCAGGGCAGTTGTCCGGGGAGCCATCGTCCACCAGGATCAGCTCAAAATCCGTAAAGGTCTGTGCCAGAATGGAATCAATGCATTCGTTCAGGTATTTTTCCACCTGATACACCGGCACGATGATGCTGATCTCCGGGGATTTTTTTTGCTCTGTCATGTTCCTTAAACCACTTTCTGTGTTTATTTTTATTCCTCACACGCTATTTCTATTATACATGGTTTGGATGGATTTGAAAAGAAGCCGCCGTGCAGAAATCTCTGCGCGGCGGCTTCTTTCAAATCTTATTGTGTTTTCAAGGTTTACTCTTCGCCCTTATCGTCGGCTTCCGGGGCTTCTGCAGCGGCGGCAGCATCTGCAGCTTCCATGGCGGCAAGCTGCTCGGCAGTCGGCTCTGCATCGGCATCGGAGGTGTCGATCTGCTCGGTCTGGGCCTCGTCGTCGTGGTCGGTGCGGGCAAGCACCATCACCTTGTCGTTCTCACCCAAGCGCATCACCCGCACGCCGGAACCGTAGCGGCTCTGCAGCGGGATCTCATTGGCGTGCAGGCGGATGATGATGCCCTCCTGACTGCTCAGCAGCACATCATCCACGTCGTCCACGATCTTGACCGCAGCCACCTTATCCTTGGCGGCATCGTAGTTGCGGATGCCCTTGCCGCCGCGGGCGGTGATGCGGTAGGTGTCGATGTCCGACCGGCGGCCCTTGCCGTTCTCGGTGACGGTGAGCACCGTGCCGCCCTCGCGGCAGATGCACACGCCCACAACTTCATCGCCCTCGGCCAGACGGATGGCGCGCACGCCGTGGCCGCTGCGGCCCATGGGACGTGCATCGGCTTCGTTGAAGCGGATGGCCTGACCGTTGCGGGTGGCAACGATGAGCATATCGTGGCCGGAGGTCAGGCGGGTCCATGCCAGAGCGTCGCCCTCGTTCAGGGCAATGCCGATCAGACCGGACTTGCGGATATTGGCATACTGCTCCAGCGGGGTACGCTTGATGAGGCCCTGCTTCGTGACCATGGTCACAAAGCCGCCCTCGGTGTCAGCTTCCTTCGACTGGCAGATCATGTTGGTGACCTTTTCGCCCTCGGCCAGCTGCAGCAGGTTGACGATGTTGCTGCCCTTGCTGGTGCGGCTGCCCTCGGCAATGGTGTAGCCCTTGATGCGGAACAGACGGCCCCGGTCGGTAACAAAGAGCACATAGTCGTGGGTGGAGCCTACGAACATCTCCTGCACGATGTCCTCTTCCTTGCGGGTCATGCCGGAGATGCCGCGTCCGCCGCGGCGCTGTGCCTGATAGGTGGCCTTGAGCTGGCGCTTGATATAGCCGGCCTCGGTCAGGGTGTAGACGCACTGCTCCTCGGCGATCAGATCCTCGATATCCACCTCACCGGTCACGGACTGGATCTCGGTGCGGCGCTCGTCGCCGAAGCGCTTCTTCATTTCCAGCAGCTCGTCCTTGACGATGGCAAGCACACGGGCATCGTCGGCCAGAATGGCCTCCCAGTTCTCGATCTTGGCCTGCAGGCTGGCAAGCTCTTCCTCGATCTTCAGGATCTCAAGGCCTGCCAGACGGCCCAGCTGCAGCTTGACGATGGCATCTGCCTGCGGGTCGTCAAAGCCGAACTGCTCCATGATGGCAGCCTTGGCCTCTGCCATGCCGCCCTTGCAGGCGCGGATGGTGGCGATCAGCTCGTCCACGATGTCGGTGGCCTTCTTCAGGCCTTCCAGAATGTGGGCGCGCTCCTTGGCCTTTTTCAGGTCGTACTGGGTGCGGCGGCGCACCACCTCGTCCTGAAATTCCACGTACTTCTGCAGCATCTGCTTCAGGGTGAGCACTTTCGGCACCTTGTGGTCGATGGCCAGCATGATAACGCCCACGGTATCCTGCAGCTGGGTGTACTGGTACAGCTGGTTCAGGATGACCTGTGCATTGGCATCCTTGCGGATGTCCACCACGATGCGCATGCCCTTGCGGTTGGTCTCATCGTTCAGGCCAGTGATGCCCTCAATGCGCTTCTCCTTGACAAGGTCGGCCATGTTCTCGATGAGGCGGGCCTTGTTGACCATATACGGGATCTCGGTAATGATGATCTGGGTGCGGCCGTTCTTGGTCTCCTCGATGGTGGCGCGGCCCCGCAGGGTGATCTTGCCCCGGCCGGTGGCGTAGGCGGCGCGGATGCCGCTGCGGCCCATGATGATGCCGGCAGTGGGGAAGTCCGGGCCCTTGATGTATTCCATCAGGCCGGGCAGGTCGATGTCCGGGTTGTCGATATAGGCGATGCAGCCGTCAATGACCTCGCTCAGGTTGTGGGGCGGGATGTTGGTGGCCATGCCGACCGCAATGCCCTGACTGCCGTTGACCAGCAGGTTGGGGAAGCGGCAGGGCAGCACGCTGGGTTCCTTCTTGGTCTCGTCAAAGTTGGGGTCCCAGTCGATGGTGTCCTTCTCGATATCGGTCAGCATCTCCACCGCCATGCGGCTCATGCGGGCCTCGGTGTAACGGTAGGCAGCCGGGGGGTCGCCATCCACAGAACCAAAGTTACCCTGACCATCCACCAGCGGATAGCGCAGAGAGAAATCCTGTGCCAGACGGACCATGGCATCGTAGACCGATGCGTCGCCGTGGGGATGGTAGGAGCCCAGCACCGCACCAACGGTGTCGGCGGATTTGCGGTAGGGATGGCTGGGGTCGTTGCCGCGCTCGTGCATGGTGTACAGAATGCGGCGGTGAACAGGCTTCAAACCGTCGCGCACATCGGGCAGGGCGCGGGACACGATGACCGACATGGAGTAGTCCAGAAATGCGGTCTCGATCTCCTTTTTCACATCGCGGATGATCTTTTTGGTTCCGCTGCCCGGTATCATCACATAATCTTCTTCCATTGTTTCCTCCGTAGGATCATACCCTCTCAGTCAATGCCTGTCGGCATTGCCAGCTCCCCCGAAAAGGGGGAGCTTTTTTGCGTGAGAAGGAAAAGTTTATCTTTTTGCCTAAAGCTCCCCCCTCGGGGAAGCTGGCGCGTCAGCGCCTGAGAGGGTTTTCTTACACGTCCAGCTTTGCGTACTGGGCGTTGGTCTCGATAAAGCGGCGGCGTGGCTCCACCTGATCGCCCATCAGGATGGTAAAGGCTTCATCGGCCTTCTCGGCATCGTCAATGGTGATCTGTACGATCACGCGGTTATCGGGGTTCATGGTGGTCTCCCACAGCTGTTCGGGGTTCATCTCACCAAGGCCCTTATAGCGGTTCACCTTTGCGCCGGGCATTTCCTGCGAAAGCACGGCCATTTCGGCATCGTTGTAGGCGTACTTGATGGTGTTGCCCTTCTGCACCTTGAACAGAGGCGGCTGGGCCACATACACATGGCCCTGCTCAATGAGCGGGCGCATATAGCGGAAGAAGAAGGTGAGCATCAGGGTGCAGATATGGGAACCATCCACATCGGCATCGGCCATGATGAACACTTTATCGTAGCGCAGCTTGGAGATATCGAACTCGTCACCAATGCCGCAGCCCAGTGCCAGCACAACGGGCATCAACTTGTCGTTGCCGTAAATTTTATCGGCGCGGGCCTTTTCCACGTTCAGCATCTTGCCCCACAGCGGCAGGATGGCCTGAATGGCAGAATCACGGCCCATCTTGGCGGAACCGCCTGCAGAATCGCCCTCGACGATGAAGATTTCGGTGCGGCTGGGGTCTTTTTCGCGGCAGTCTGCCAGCTTGCCGGGCATCCGGCTGGTCTCCAATGCGCTCTTGCGGCGCACCAGTTCGCGGGCCTTTTTGGCAGCGGCGCGGGCGCGGGCGGCCTGGGTGGCCTTTTCAAAGATGGCCTTTGCCACGCCGGGGTTCTCCTCAAAGAATTCCATCAGCTTGGAGTAGACCATGTTGGAAACAAGGGTGCGGATCTCGGTATTGCCCAGCTTTGCCTTGGTCTGGCCCTCAAACTCCGCCTCCTGCAGCTTGACAGAGATCACGCAGATCAGGCCCTCGCGCACGTCTGCACCGGACAGGTTCTCGTCCTTATCCTTCAGCAGGCCGTGGCTGCGGCCGTAATCGTTGAACACGCGGGTCAGGCTGTTCTTGAAGCCCTCCTCGTGGGTGCCGCCGTCCGGGGTGTTGACGTTGTTGGCAAAGCTCAGCAGCAGCTCGTTGTAGCTGGAATTGTACTGCAGTGCGATCTCTGCCATGCCGCGGTCGGTCTGGCCCTTGAGGTAGATCACATTGGGGTGCAGCACGTCCAGCTTGCGCTTCTCGCCCAGATAGGTGACAAAGCTCTTGATGCCGCCCTCGTAGCACATGACCTCGGTGCGGTAGCAGGGTTCACCCTCCTTGCCGTCCTCCAGTACGGGAGTGTACATCTCACGCTCGTCGGTCAGAGTGATCTTGACACCGGCGTTCAGGAAGCTTTCTTCCCGCAGGCGCTTTTCCAGCGTGTCGAAGTCGTACACGGTGGTATCCCGGAACATCTCCGGGTCCGGCTTGAAGGTGACCCGGGTGCCGGTGACGCCATCGGCTACGGTGCCGATGCACTTGAGCGGGCCGTCCGGGTCGCCGCGGCGGAAGGTCTGCTCGTACTCGTGGCCGTCGCGGCGCACGTTGACGGTGAGCCACTCGGAGCAGGCGTTGACCACCGAAGCGCCCACGCCGTGCAGGCCGCCGGCCACCTTGTAGCCGGAGTTCTCGCCGCCGAACTTGCCGCCGGCGTGCAGGATGGTGTAAACGACGGTGACGGCGGGCAGGCCGGTGTCGGCTTGAATGTCCACAGGGATGCCGCGGCCGTTATCCGTGACCTGAATGATGTTGTCTTTCAGGATCTTGACCTCGATGTGGTCGCAGTAGCCGGCCAGTGCTTCATCGATGGCGTTGTCCACGATCTCGTAGACCAGATGATGCAGGCCCCGCTCGCCGGTGGAGCCGATATACATGCCCGGGCGCTTGCGCACCGCTTCCAGACCCTTCAGGACCTGGATCTCGCTGGCATTATACTCATGGTCGGTAGCGGTTTCGGCATTTGTGCTGGTAATGATTTCTTCTGCCATTTCCTTTCTCCCTTTTGTTCAATGTTTGCATTTTTGTTCGATCTATCGTAAAAGCAGAGCATATTCTCCGCCTGTTGGCTGGTTTACTCGATCATTTTTTCGGCTCTGCGCCGCATGGCAGCAGGCGACAGCTCCGAAAGATACACCGTGTCCACCACGGCCCCGTCTGCCAGAACATAGCTCTGGGGCAGCTCGTCCGAAAGGCTCACCACCGCGCCGTTCTTCTGGGCGTAGTTCAGAAACTCCCGGCCCCGGGGGGTGATGGTGGTGGTTTCCAGATTGAAGATGCCGATAATGTCCCGGTCATTCAGCACGTAGTCACGGCCCAGATGAATATACATACAGTATTTTCCTCATTCTGGCAGTTCATGCATAAAACGCCGTTTATTCACCGGCAGCTGCATGTACTTTTGCATCATTTCTTCATGCTTTGCTCAGCACGCCTCCGTTCATGCGGTACACTTCGCCGTCCGTTTTCAGGAACGCGGTGTCATCGCAGCTGGTCACGAAGGTCTGCTTTTCCTTCATGCGGGTGAGCAGATACTGCTTGCGGCCCTCGTCCAGCTCGCTGAGCACATCGTCCA
The DNA here is from genome assembly GCF_040096475.1 of Faecalibacterium faecis. Taxonomy (NCBI): domain Bacteria; kingdom Bacillati; phylum Bacillota; class Clostridia; order Eubacteriales; family Oscillospiraceae; genus Faecalibacterium; species Faecalibacterium faecis. The sequence goes on from NZ_JBBMEP010000002.1 coordinate 119,711, forward strand.
GCAGGAGCACCGGGTGCTCTCCGGTGATCCGGGCAGCGGCAGCCGCTTCGGCCATTTTCAAACTCAGCACCACGCTGCGCTGCTGTCCCTGACTTGCAAACACCTTTGCGGGCTGGTCGTCCAGCAGCAGCTCAACGTCCTCACGGTGGATGCCGCACAGGCTCTGCCCGGCGCGCAGCTCTTCGTTCTGGCGCTGCTTCAAAAGTGCGGAAAGCCCGCCCGGCTCAAACTGGGCGGCATACCGCACCGCCATGCGCTCTGCCCCGTGGGAAAGCTCGGCATAGTTGGCGCAGGCCAGCGGTGTGAGCAGGGCCAGATACTCCCGCCGCCGCTTCTGGATGGCCTCGCCCTGCGCTGCAAGCTCCACGTTCAGCACTTCCAGCAGGGCGCATTTTTCTGCCCACGGGCGCTCCGTGCCGCCTGCGGAATGACGCAAAAGCGCGTTTTTCTGCTGCAATGCCCGCACATAGCGACGGTAGGTGGCAAGGTAGCCGGGGTACAGCTGGCACAGCGCCGCGTCCAGAAACCGCCGCCGTCCTTCCGGTGCACCTTTTACAAGGCTCAGGTGCCCGGGGTCGAACACCACAGCCGGAAAGCTGCCCGCAAGGCCCGCCGCCCGCTTGGGCGGAGAGCCGTTGACCGATGCATACCGGCCGGGGCGCTGTGCATCCGGCGTGCCCACCGTAATGCGCACATTTGCCGGTTCGTCCGGTTCCTGATCCTCCTGCCGGGTGCGCTGGGTGACGGCCTCCAGTACCGCGAATGTTTCTCCGCGGCGCACAAGCTCGGCATCCTTACCGCCCCGGAAGCTTTTGCCGCCGGTCAGCAGCCAGATGGCCTCCAGCAGGTTCGTTTTGCCCTGACCGTTGTTGCCGCAGATCACGGTCAGCTCCCGGCCCGGTTCCAGCTGCGCTGCCGCAATATTGCGGTAATTCGCAACTTCCAGTGAAAGCAGACGCATTACTGGCCCTGACCCACTTCCACGGTCTGGCCGTCCAGCTCGATCACATCACCGGCACGGCACTTCTTGCCGCGCATGGTGCACACCTCGCCGTTCACCTTCACAGCACCGCCCTGCACCAGCTCCTTGGCTTCGCCGCCGGTCTCGCACAGGCCTGCATATTTCAGCAGGGCATCCAGCTTGATAAATTCCGTATGGATGAGAATTTTCTGCATAATTTCGCCCTCTTAATCGTTCTTGAAGCGCACCGGCAGCACCAGATACAAAAAGTCGTTGCCCTCGGCAGGCAGCACCTTGACCGGGCTCAGAGGGCCGCTGATCTCCATGCGGACCTTCTCGGTGCGGGCGTTGCGCAGCGCATCCAGCAGATAACGGTTGTTGAAGCCGATCTCCACTTCGTCGCCCTCGCAGTCGGCGTTGAACTCGTCCACCACGCGGCCAAGGTTGGTCTGGCAGCGCACCACGACTTTACCCTCTGTAAAGGAGATGCGGAGAGGATTTTTTAAACGCTCTGTAATAATCAGCGAAGCACGCTCGATGGTCTCGATGAATTCCTTGGTGTCGATGGTTACGCGGGTGCGGCTGTCGGCGGGGATCACGTTGCGGTAGTTGAGGAACTCGCCCTCGATCAGGCGGCTCATGATGGTGTAGCCGCCGGCCATAAAGACCACATAGCGGCGGTTGGCGCTGATGTGCACCGGCTCTTCGTCGTCGTTGGGCAGCAGGTGGGCGACCTCGGTCATGGTCTTGCTGGGCACGATGATGCGGATATCCTTTACCGCTGTCACCGGGCGTTCCACGATGGCCAGACGGTAGCCGTCCAGTGCCACTACAGTCAGCTTGTCGGGCAGGATCTCGAACAGCTCACCGGTGTGGGCGGGCTTTTTCTCGTCCTGACTGACAGCATATAACGTACGATCGATCATATCTTTCAGCACGCCGGTCTTGATGGTCAGGGTCTCTTCCGCTCCGGTATTGGGCAGCTCCGGGAAATCGTTGGCCGGCATAGACTGGATCTCGAACTGGACTACGCCGCTCTGGATGGTGGTCTTGCCGTTCTCGGCAGAGGTAATGGCCACCTGACCGGCGGGCATCCGGCTGATCATGCTGCTGAGCAGCTTTGCATTCAGCACTACCTCGCCGGCTTCCTTGACATTGGCTTCGATGGTGGTCACGATGCCCATTTCCAGATCGTAGCCGGTGAGGTTGAGCTGGAAGCCTTCGGCTTTCAGCAGGATACCTTCCAGCACAGGGATGGCAGAACGCATGGTGACGGCTTTGGACACACCATCGATGGCTGCGCTCAGCAGAACTTTATCACATACGATGTTCAAACTGAATTCTCTCCTTTTTTTCGTTTCTGATGTTGCTTTGTGTTTGAAAACAGTTTCAGAACCGGTCTATCTTATTGAACTTGTTGTAGTAACCGTAGTAGGGGGTGGGGAACTTGTGGAAAACCCCAAAAAGCCTTGTCGGAATGCGGGGGTTTTGGTTTCCACGGGGTTGTGAATGTGTTGTGAATGGATCGTGGAAAGGTTGGAAGAGGTCTTTCTTTCCACAGACCATGTGGAGAACGGAGGTTGAATGTTGAAAACTCTGTGGAAAGTGTGGAAAGGTTTGCGTTTTTACCACAAGATATAGGTTCTTTTTCCCCGTTTTGTTCCGTTTTCTCCCCATATTTTGGGGTTTCACCCATAAATGAGTACGACTTTTGCACAATTTCTGCGGTCAGGCCTTCACGTTCTTGATGATGTCGCTCACGGTCTCGCGCAGGTGCTGGTCGTTCTTCATGTCACGCTCCATGGTCTTGAGGGAGTAGACGATGGTGGAGTGGTCACGGCCGGAGAATTCACGGCCGATCTCTTCCATGCTCATGCCGGTGACCTCGCGCAGGATGTAGATGGCCACACGGCGGGCAGAGGCAACGTTGGCGTTGCGCTTGGTGCCGCGGATGTCGGCAGGGGAGACGTTGAAGGTGCGGGACACCTCGCCGATGATCTTCTCGATGGTCACGGGCACCGGCTGGGTCTCGTTGAGGATGTCCTTGATGGCATTCTGGGCCACACTGATGACCGGCTGGATGCCCTCCAGCATGTAGTAGGCGTTCAGTTTTTTTACAGCGCCTTCCAGCTGGCGGATGTTGTTCTTCAGGTGGTTGGCAATGAACTCGGCCACATCCTCGGGCAGGTCCAGATGCAAAAGCTCTGCCTTGCGCTTGACGATGGCCACGCGGGTCTCAAAATCCGGCGGCTGCACATCGGCGGTCAGGCCCCACTCAAAGCGGGTGCGCAGACGCTCTTCCAGACTTTTGATCTCCTTGGCCGGGCGGTCGGAGGCAATGACGATCTGCTTGTGGGCATCGTGCAGGGAGTTGAAGGTGTGGAAGAACTCCTCCTGCGTGGACTCCTTGCCGGCGATGAACTGGATATCGTCCACCAGCAGCAGGTCTGCCACGCGGTACTTCATGCGGAAGTCCTCGGTGCTGCCGGCGCGGATGGCGGCGATCAGCTCATTGGTGAACTGCTCGCAGGTAACGTACATGATGACGAAATCGGGGTGGGTGCGCTTGATCTCGGTCTGGATGGCCGTGAGCAGATGGGTCTTGCCAAGGCCGGAGCCGCCGTAGATGAACAGCGGGTTGTATGCGCCGGAGGGATTGGCCGCAACCGCCTGTGCAGCAGCAAACGCAAACTGGTTGGAAGGGCCTTTGATGAAGTTTTCAAATGTGAACTCGTAGTTGCCCTGCGGGGAGGCGGGGTTCGCCTCGTACTGCTGGGCCAGCACCACCTCGTGCGGCGGCGTGCTGGGCACCACCAGCGTGATGTCCACGTCGAAGCCCAGCACGGTCTTGAAGGCTTCCTTGAGCAGGCCAAGGTAGCGGTCCGTCACGATCTTGCAGATGAAGTCGTTGCGCACCGAAAGGGTGATGTGGCTGGAATCCTCAAAGCTGATCGGCTCCAGTCCATCGATATAGAGATTATAGGTCGGCTCGGCCATCTGCGTTTTGCAGTACGCCTGGGCGGCCTCTAAAACGTCCTTAAAAGAATCCATAAAACATCCACTCCGTTAAAGTTTTCAACAATGCTGCTGATACTAGGTTAGTATACCACAAAAAACGCTGTGCGTCCATATTTCTATAATGTAATTTATAATACATAAGAAAAGCCCCTGCACGGCCGTTGTGGCATGGGCAAAACAGGGCCACAATATCTTGTGGCAAAAGAGTTTTCCACGGCAGAATGGTGAAAAAGTTGAAAATCTTTTCACAAAAAAGTTTGAAGGAAAGCGAAAAAAATGCTTGACAGAACGCCATACTATGCGATATACTGTTGAATTGCAAGCCTGTCCCCAATCTGGGACCACATCAGACCCCATACCGGGGATAAGTTTTTACGGAGGATACAACCATGAAGAGAACTTTTCAGCCCAAGAAGCGTCAGCGCAAGGAAGTTCATGGCTTTCTGACCCGCATGAGCACCAAGAACGGCCGTAAGGTCATCAATGCTCGCCGTGCAAAGGGCCGCAAGAGCCTGACTGTCTGATCCGGCCTTTTATGACGGGATCCGGCGCAGAAATGAATATGCGCACAAAAGACCGCTGATATTGGATTAGCGGTCTTATTTTTTTTTTGAAAATTGAAAGAATTTTCGTAAAAATGCCCGCATGGGCTTTCAAAGTCGAAAAATTTTTGATATACTGGCTGAAGAATGCACCCTTCGGGGCGTGTTCTCAGCCACAGAAAGGAGGCGCGGAATCATGCGCTATCGTCCCATCCGCCGCAACAGCGAGTTTGGCAGAGTGTATGCCCGCGGCAAATCCTATGTGAACCCTGGTCTTGTGATGTATGTGCTCAAGACCCGCAGCAAAAAGACCCGCGTGGGTCTGACCGCCACCAAAAAGATCGGCCACGCCGTGCAGCGCAACCGCGCCCGCCGCGTGATGAAGGCGGCCATCGACGAGCATCTGGACTACAACATCGGCGGCTACGATCTGATCTTTGTAGCCCGCGGTATGACCCCGCGGCTGAAGAGCTGGCAGCTGAGCAGCATTGTGGCAAAGCTGTTTGCACAGGCCGGTCTGCCGGATAAGGCCAAACGGCCGGATGCGCCGCCCCCTGCCACCGTGCCCCCGGCACGCAGGGCACAGGCGGAAAAGCCGGACGCATGAACCGCCTGCAGTACGTCTGCCGCCGCGCGCTGTGCGTGCCCATCCGGGCCTACCAGTACACTCTCAGCCCATGGATCGGCCGCAGCTGCCGTTTTACGCCCAGCTGCAGCAACTACACCATGCAGGCCATCATGACCCATGGGTGCGTAAAGGGCATCCTGCTGGGGGCATGGCGCATCGCCCGGTGCAATCCCTTCGGCAAATGGGGCTTTGACCCGGTGCCGGAGCCGGGCCGCTGGCAGAACCCTGCCCGCCGGCTGCAGCCCGCAAAGCTGTTTTCCACACGGCACAAGCAAAAGGTGGAAAAGTAAATATGCTTCTTGTGACGCGGTGCACTGTGGGCAGCGTGTCCTACGATAAAAATAACAAGTCCCGTGCCACAGACGGGGCAGAATGGACAAAGGTATGAACTTCTTTTACATCCTGAGCGGTCCTCTCGGCTATGTCATGGAGTGGATCTACAAGCTGCTCCCGAGCTACGGCTGGGACATCATCATCTTCACGCTGCTCATCAACATCGTCAAGATCCCTCTGCAGCTGAGCCAGCAGAAGAGCATGGCTAAAATGTCGGCCTTCCAGCCCATGATGATGGAGATCCAGACCAAGTACAAGGACAAGCCCGAAAAGCAGCAGGAAGAAATGCTCAAGCTGCAGCAGGACTACGGCTATAGCCCCACCGCAGGCTGCGTGCCCATGCTGTTGAACTTCCTTGTCATGTTCGGCGTTATCGGTGTCGTGTACAATCCGCTGGAGCGCATCTTCCACATCAGTGCTGCGGCTCTGACCGCCGCCGGTGAGGCCCTGACCGCCTCCGGCGTCGCCTTTACCGCCATCACCCGCGATACCAACATCATCGCACAGGTGGTTGCTGGCAACGGCGGTGTGCTGGGCTGCTTCAGCGCCGAGCAGATCGCTACCATTACCGAGTTCAGCCAGCACATGAACTTCCTCGGCATCGACCTGACCCGCATCCCCAAGCTGGGCCTTTCTCTGGACATCGTGCTGCCGCTGCTGTCGGTCATCACCATGCTCCTGTCCACCCATATCAGCATGAAGGCCAGCGGCCAGCAGATGCAGGGCAGCATGAAGCTGACCATGTATATGATGCCGCTGATGTACCTGTTCTTCTGCTTCACCTATCCTCTGGCATTCTCTCTGTACTACGTCATTTCCAACATCGTGATGACCGTGCAGACTCAGGTCATGCGCAAGGTGTACGACCCCGATAAGATGCGCAAGGAGATCGAAGCGCAGATCGCAGAAAAGAAAAAGCAGGAAAAACGCGGTGTGAAGAACACTACCGTCAAGGTCACCGATCCCAAGACCGGCAAGACCACGGAAAAGAACATTTCTGCCAGCGAGATGAACAAGCGCCGTCTGGAGTATGCCCGCCAGCTGGACGAGGAGCGCTACAAGGACGAGCGTACCGTGCCGCTGAGCGAGCTGAACAAGCAGGATAAAGAATAAGAGGAGGATGAACGGTTATGATCCGTAAGCAGGAAGCGACCGGCAAAACGGTCGATGAAGCCCGCGCAAAAGCCTGCGCTCTGCTGGGCGTGCAGGCCGATGATCTGAATGTCAGCTGCGAAGTGCTGGAAATGCCCCAGAAGACTGGTTTTCTGGGCCTGAAGCTCACCCCCGCTAAGGTGTGCGTGAGCGTGGAGGAGCCGGATGCTCCGGCTGCAGCACCCGCTGAGCCTGTTGTTGAGAAAAAGACTCCCGTGCAGGAGGCTGTCAAGGCCGCTCCCGTGGCAGAGGAGCCTGCTGCTGCGGCAGCACAGCCGGAAGCAAAGGCCGAAGAGCCTGCTGCCCCCGCTGCAGAAGCTGCTGCAGAGCAGCCCGCTGCCGAGGAAGAGGAGCCGGAAGTCCCCATCGTGATCGAAGAGAACGCTAAGATCAAGGCTGCTGTGGACTACCTGCGTGAGGTCATTGCCCTGATGGGCGTGGAGAATGTCACCTTCAGCGCTGTGCAGAAGGGCGAAGCTACCATCATCCGTCTGGACGGTGAAAAGCTGGGTGCCCTCATCGGCCGCCGCGGCGAGACCATGGAGAGCCTTTCCTATCTGGCAAGCCTTGTGGCAAACCGTCTGGAGGGCGATTACATCAAGCTGGGTCTGGATGTGGCCGGCTACCGCGATAAGCGCGAGAGCGACCTGACCGCACTGGCACAGCGCATTGGTGCCAAGGTGCGCAAGACCGGCCGCAGCTTTGCCATGGAACCCATGAACCCCTACGAGCGCCGTATCATCCACTCTGCCATCAGCAAGATGGAGGGCGTGCGCAGCGAGAGCAAGGGCGAAGGCCGTGACCGCCGTGTGGTCATCTACTCCACCGCACCCGATGCACAGACCGAGAACACCTATGGCGAGCGCCGTCCCCGTGGCGGACGCGGCAATGGCCGTCGTCCCGGCGGCAGCCGCAATGGCGGTTATCGCGGCGGGAACCGTTCTGAGCATGGCGACCACAATGGAAACCGCGGCGGTTACCGTGGCAGCCGCAATGGTGCACCCCGCGGCCCGCGGCCTTCCGGCGTGCCGGAGCGTACCTATGCACCCCGTGATGCCGAGAATGCAGCACCGGTAGCACCCAAGCGCACCGAGCGGGTGGATGATTTTGCCAATTTCAGCTTTGGCAAAATCGAGCTGTAATACGGAACTACTTTTGAAATCAGGGTCTCCGGAAAATCTGCGGATTTTCCGGAGACCTTTTTCACGCAAAAAAGGATTTTACCCAAAACTGACGCCAAGGTGGTTTCGGGTCGGGCAGCTGTTGCGGTATACTGAGCATAAAAAAGTCATTCTTCTCAAAATTTGGAGGATTTACCTGTTTTTTGCCGAAATCTTTCTCTTAAATGGCAATTGTAAAACAATTGGTCAAGGCTTTATACTGTAGTCAAGAGCGTTCTGTTCGTGAAGAACAGACAGAATGATGAAAAGAGAGGTAATCAACTATGGCTCAGAACAAGATCTCCCGCCGCAGCTTCCTGCGTGGTGCAGGGGCATCCGCAACCATCGCAGCCGCCAGCTGCATGGCACCCTCTGCAGCCGCCTGTGACATCAAGTCCCTGTGGAGCATGGATCTGCAGATCCTTGCCACCAGCGATACCCACGGCAAATTCGACCCATGGGACTACGCTGCCAACAAGGCAGATGCTTCCGGCAGTGTGGCCCAGCAGGCGACCGCCATCAAGCAGTGCCGCACCCGGAACACGCTGGTGGTGGATGCAGGCGATACCATTCAGGCCAACTCCGCAGAGCTGTTCCTGAACGATGACCTGCATCCCATGATCGCTGCCATGAATGCCATCGGCTATGATATCTGGACCACCGGCAACCATGAGTACAACTACGGCATGGATGTGCTGAAAAAGGTCATGGGACAGCAGAAGGCCAAGGTGCTCACCGGCAACGTTTATGCACCGGACGGCACCCCGCTGGCCGACGGCTACACCATCATCAAAAAGGGCACTGTCAAGATCGGTGTCATTGGCATGGTCACCCCCAACATCATCCGCTGGGATGCCAAGAATCTGGAGGGCTGGAAGGTCACCAACCCTGTGGACGAGAGCCGCAAGATCATCGATAAGATCAAGGATCAGGTGGATGTTCTGATCGGCGTCATGCACATGGATACCGAGAACGAGTACGGTGTGTACGGCTCCGGCGTTACCGATCTGGCCAATGCCTGCCCGGAGTTTGATGTAATCGTGGGCGGCCACGGCCACAGGAGCATCCCCAACATGATGATCAACAACGTGCTGGTGGTGGAGAACAAGAACGCCGGTGCCACCCTGTCCGAGATCCACGTCTATCTGGAGCGCCAGCTGGACGGTAAGTGGAAGGTCGTGAACCGCACCTCTGAAAACCTGCAGATCAAGGAGTACGAGCCCGATCCGGAGCTGACCGCTTTGCTGGCCTCCTACGACACCCGCGCCAAGGAAGACGCTGTTACCCCCATTGGCGAGCTGAAGGGCGGCGATCTGGCCCCCGAAAACGAGATCGACTGCCTGCCGCAGGCCATGGTGCAGGATACCGCGCTGCTGGACTTCATCAACGAAGTGCAGATGTACTACACCGGTGCGCAGGTCTCTGCTACCGCCCTGACCTCCATGACCTCCCAGATGCGCGCGGGCACCATCCGCAAGTGCGATATGGCCAGCATCTACACCTACCAGAACACCCTGTACAAGCTGCAGATGACCGGCGAGCAGCTGCGCCGCTTCATGGAGTGGTCTGCTGCCTTCTTCAAGACATGGAAGCCGGATGAAGTGACCATCGCCTTTGACCCCTCGGTGCGCTACTACCTGTATGATGCTTTTGAGGGTGTCAACTACGAGCTGGACGTCTCCAAGGAGCCGGGCCACCGCATCAAGAACCTCAAGTGGCCGAACGGCAAGGCCGTGAAGGATACCGACACCTTTGTGGTGGCAGTGAACAACTACCGCGCCACCACCCAGCTGCTGACGGCTGCAGACATCTTCCTGCCGGGCGAAGAGCTGCCCAAGCTGTTGGAGATCGATGTGCGCGGTGACGTGGGCGGCATCCGCGAGCTGCTGGGCGAGTACATCCGCACCGTGAAGGGCGGCACCATTGAGCCGCACGTGAACAACAACTGGAAGATCGTGGGCAACAACTGGAAGGCTGCCGATCACCAGAAGGCTGTGCAGCTGCTGCGCGAGGGCAAGCTGGCCCTGAATGAGAATGCTGATGCACGCACGCTGCCTGGCAAGGCCATCACCACGGCGGATATCGCCAAGTTCTAAAAAACAGTTTCCTGTAAAAAGGGGCTTTCCGTGTTGGGACGGAAAGCCCCTTTTTTGTGTGAGAAACAGGCGGATTTTCAACCGTTTCCCGGGAATTGGTTGAAAAAACAGTACCATTCCGTAGCATTTCGTGGTACAATGAAACTGTATTGGTCTCGCTGCTGTGGGCAGATGGGAGCAAGCGGCCAGACCGGGCGCGGAAAGGAAGCCAGAAAAAACCATGCAGGAAACGACCATTGCAGCCATTGCAACAGCACCGGGCGCAGGCGGCATTGCCGTCGTGCGGCTCTCCGGTGCGGAGAGCTATCCCATAGCAGCCCGGGTGTTCCGCCCGGCCAACGCCGCAAAAAAGGTGGAGGATGCCAAAGGCTACACCGCCATGTACGGCACATTCCGGGAAGGGGACGAAGCCTTTGATGAGGGGGTGGCCCTGTTTTTCCGCGCGCCCCACAGCTATACCGGCGAGGACGTGGTGGAGCTTTCCTGCCATGGCGGCAGCGCCGTGGCCCGCCGTCTGGTGGAAGCCTGTCTTGCTGCCGGTGCTCAGCCTGCCGCGCCCGGCGAGTACACCCGCCGCGCGTTCCTGAACGGCAAGCTGGGTCTGACGCAGGCCGAAGCCGTCATGGATCTGATCTCGGCGGATGGCCGTCAGGGTGCCGCGCTGGCCAATGCCGCGCTGGGCGGTGCGTTGGCAAAGAAGATCAGTGCCCAGAAGGAAGCGCTTACCGCCATTCAGGCTCACCTTGCCGCATGGGTGGATTTTCCCGAAGAGGATGTGCCGGAGCTGGACGGTGACCATCTGCACCGCGTACTGAGTGGGGTAAAGGCAGAGCTGGACGAGTTGATCCATAATTATCAGGCGGATACCGTCCTGCGCGAAGGTGTGGACTGCGCCATTGTGGGCAGACCAAATGCGGGCAAATCCACACTGCTCAACCTGCTGGCCGGGTTCGACAGGGCCATCGTCACGCCGGTGGCTGGCACCACCCGTGACGTGGTGGAGCAGGCGGTACAGCTGGGGGATATCCAGCTGAATCTGTTCGATACCGCCGGTCTGCGCGAGACCGAAGATGCCATTGAAGCCGAGGGCATCCGCCGCAGCTGGAAAAAACTGGAGGAGGCAGGCCTGATCCTGGCTGTGTTCGATGGCTCTGAGCCGCCCACAAGGGAAGATCTGGAGCTTGCACAGCGTTGCACAGGCCGTCCAGCCATTGCACTTATCAACAAAGAGGATAAACCGACGCAATTTGACGCAGAGTTGATTGCACCCTGCTTTGCCATGGTGCTGCCGGTGTGCTGTCAGGAGGAGGAGAGCCGCAAGGTGATCTCCGCTGCGGTGGCTCGCCTGCTGGGTACCAGCCAGATCGACCCCCATGCCGCCAGTCTGTCCGGCCAGCGTCAGCTTTCCGCCGCACTGCGTGCGCGGGACGCTGTGGCCGGTGCACTGGATGCTGCCGCAGGCGGCTTTGGGCTGGATGCCGTTTCCGTCTGTGTGGACGACGCACTGGCCGCCCTGTGCGACCTGACCGGTGAGAACGCCTCGGAAGCTGTGATCGAACAGGTGTTTGAACGTTTCTGCGTGGGAAAGTGATCCTGCGAAGGGGGGAGTTTGCTCACAGGCAAGCATCCTAGCCCTCTCAGGCGCTAACGCGCCAGATTCCCCCTTTTGTCGCTGCGCGACATCTTCCCCCGGCGCGGGGGAAGTCTTTCCTCAAAGGGAGAGCCTTTGGCAGTCCACGCAAACTTCATCTCTTTGCCAAGGCCTCTCCCTTTGGGAGAGGTGGCATGGCGTAAGCCATGACGGAGAGGGCTAGGATGCTTGCCCGTGACGCGATCGTTTCCGCAGGAAACCAGCGCGGCAGTTGCCGTTTCCCGTTATGACCCCTTTTTGTGAAAAAGTAAATTGGAAAAATCCGCAGATTTTTCCAATTTACAAAATATAAATAATATTTCCGCTGATATTGTCAGAGCGAAGCGGAGACAATTTTAAATCATTATCTTACCAATAGAGGAAACCCGAAAGTATATGAACCACTTAGGAGATTATGACGTTATCGTCATCGGTGCCGGCCACGCTGGTATCGAGGCAGCTCACGCCGCCGCAACGCTGGGCGCGAGAACGGCCGTGTTTACCATGAGTCTGGATGCCATTGGCAACATGCCCTGCAACCCCAGCATTGGCGGAACGGCAAAAGGCACGCTGGTACGTGAATTGGATGCGCTTGGCGGCGTGATGGGCCTTGCTGCAGATGCCACCTATCTGCAGAGCCGGATGCTCAACAAGGGCAAAGGCCCGGCGGTGCACGCCCTGCGTGTGCAGACCGACCGCAAGCGCTACCATGAATATATGAAGCATGCATTGGAACTCACGCCTGGCCTTGCCATCCATCAGGCTGAGGTTGTGAGCATCGAGACCGAGAACGGCCGTGTGAAGGGCGTTGTGACCCAGCTGAACGGGGAATACAGCGCCAAATGCGTGGTCATTGCCACCGGCACGAACCTTGGCGGCAAAATTTTTGTGGGCGATGCGTGGTACGCCTCCGGCCCGGACGGGATGCACGCCGCTAACGCCCTGACCGACAGCCTGAAGGCTGCCGGGCTGCCGCTGCGCCGGTTCAAGACCGGCACCCCTGCCCGAGTGCACCGCCGCAGCATCGATTTTTCCAAGCTGGAATGCCAGCCCGGCGACCCGGACAATGAGCTGCAGCCCTTCAGCTTTATGACCGATGCACCCATGCACAACAAGGTGGAGTGCTGGATCGCCTACACCAACCCCGAGACCCACAGGATCATTCTGGACAACATCCAGCGCAGCCCGCTCTATGGCGGCATGATCGAGGGCGTTGGCCCGCGCTACTGCCCCTCCATCGAGGACAAGGTGGTGCGCTTTGCGGGCAAGGACCGCCACCCCATTTTTGTGGAACCCTGCGGCGAGAACACCGAAGAGATGTATCTGCAGGGAGCCTCCAGCAGCCTGCCGGAGGATGTGCAGAACGCCTTTTACCGCAGCATCAAAGGGTTTGAGAACATCGAGATCATGCGCCCGGCCTACGCCATCGAGTACGACTGCGTGGACCCCACCAGTCTGGAAGCCACGCTGGAAAGCAAGGTGGTGCGGGGCCTGTACGGCGCGGGTCAGTTCAACGGCACCTCCGGCTACGAGGAAGCCGCCGCCCAGGGCCTGCTGGCCGGACTGAACGCCGCCCGCAATGCGCTGGGCAAAGAGCAGCTCATTCTGCCGCGCCACACCAGCTATCTGGGAACGCTGGTGGACGATCTGGTCACCAAAGGGGTCATGGACCCCTACCGCATGATGACCAGCCGCAGCGAGTACCGCCTGACCCTGCGTCAGGACAACGCCGACCAGCGGCTGACCCCCATCGGCAGGGAATACGGCCTTGTGCAGGATGACCGCTGGGCCAAGTACCAGCACACCCAGAGCATTCTGGAAGCGGAGCGCCGCCGCCTGCACGAGACGCATCTGCGCACCGCCGACCTGCGCACCGCCATGGAAGCGGCAGGTCTTGCCCCTGCTGCCGAAGGCGGCATTGCGGAAGAGCTGCTGCGCCGCCCGGAGATCAGCTATCCGCTGCTGGCCGGTGTCATCGGCTGGGGCGAGGAGATCACCCCCATGCTGGCCGAACGGCTGGAGACCGAGATCAAGTATGCGGGCTACATTGCCCGGCAGGACCGGATGATCCGGGACGTGGCCCGGCACGAAAAGACCCTGATCCCAGATGATTTTGAATATTCCGACCTGACCGGCCTGACACTGGAAGCCCGCGAAAAGCTGGCCCGCATCCGGCCGAAGAACCTCGGTCAGGCGGGGCGCATCCCGGGCGTATCGCCCTCCGATGTGGCGCAGCTGAGCATTGCGCTGGCAGCGAGAGGAAAATAAAATGGAAGAACTGAAGCTTTACGTGGGCCGTCCTGCCGACTGCACCGGGCGGCTGGAAAAAGAGATCCGTACCTATGACCTGCTGGACAAGCTGGGCATCCAATTCTGGCGCACCGACCACGGCTGGATGAAGGCTGACACCATGGAGGACTGCCATGTGATCGATGCCTGCCTGAATGCCACCGTCTGCAAGAACCTGTTCCTGTGCAACCGGCAGAAGACGAACTTTTATCTGCTCATGATGCCCGGGGACAAGCCCTTCAAGACCAAAGAGCTCTCCCACCAGCTGGGCATTGCCCGCCTGAGCTTTGCCTCGCCCGAGGATATGGAGCAGTATCTGGACTGCACGCCCGGTTCCTCCTCCATCATGGGGCTTGCCAACGACACCGAAAACAAGGTGCAGCTGCTGATGGATGAGGACATAAAGGCAGGGGAGTACCTCGGCTGCCACCCCTGCATCAACACCTCCTCGCTCAAGCTGCGAACGGCAGATGTGCTGGAAACTTTCCTGCCTGCCGTGCACCACGAGCCGATCTTTGTTCACTTGACCGGCGAATAACAGAAAGGAAAACCTGCGTATGATCGATAAACCGCGCCTTGAAGCAAAATGTTCCACATGGAACATCACTCTCACCGGCACCCAGCTGGACCAGCTGGATGCCTTTGCCGAAATTCTGGTGGACTACAACCAGAAGGTCAACCTGACCGCTATCACCGACCCCGAGGGGATCGAGGATAAGCACTTCCTCGACAGCCTGCTGTTTGCCAGCCAGCCGGAAGTGGCGGGCCGCATGGTGGATGTGGGCGCAGGCGCAGGCTTCCCGGGCATCGTGACCAAAATCTACAAGCCGGAACTGGAGTTGACCCTGATGGAGCCCACCGGCAAGCGGGTGGAGTTTTTGAAGTACGCCTGTGCCCAGCTGGGTTTGACCGGCGTGGAGTTTGCAAAGGAGCGCGCCGAGGAAGCCGCCCGCAAGGCGTGGCGTGAACAGTTTGATCTGGCATCTGCCCGGGCTGTGGCTGCGCTGCCCATGCTGGCCGAATACTGCCTGCCGCTGGTAAAGGTAGGGGGAAACTTCCTTGCCATGAAGGGCTCTTCCGGTGAGGAAGAACTGGCCGCAGCGCGCGGTGCCATCAAAAAGCTGGGCGGCGAGTACAAAGAGACCCGCACTCTGCACCTTCCGGGCGGCGACACCCGCACCCTGATCCTGTGCAAAAAGATTTCGCAGACTCCGACAGCCTACCCCAGAAACGGCGGAAAAATTGCGAAAAGCCCGTTGAAATAACGAAATATCGATAGAATTTTGTAAAACCCTGCCGAACGAAACTTCTGGCAGGGTTTTTATTTGTGTGATACACTGTGCCTGAAGCCTGAGTTTTCCACGCTTTCCCGGGAAAATGTGAAAAACAAAACCCATCCACCACGCGAAAGGAGCCGTGTATCCATGTTTGAACGCAAAAAGCAGGCGGGCAAGATTTATTTCCTGCCCATCGATCAGATCAGGCCGTCACCGTTTCAGGCACGGCGGGAGTTCAGCGAGCAGGAGCTGGCTGCGCTGGCCCAGAGCATCCGAGAAAATGGTCTGCTGCAGCCCATCTCGGTGCGAAAAGTGTCGGATGGCGGCTACGAGCTGGTAGCCGGGGAGCGGCGGCTCCGTGCCTGCCGCCTTGCTAAAATGAACACCATCCCTGCCATCCTCTGTGATTACGACGATGAGCGCACCGCCGCGTTGGGCCTGCTGGAAAACATCCAGCGGGCCGACCTGAACCCCTTTGAGCAGGCGCAGGGCTTAAAGGATGTGATGGTGCTGTGGGACTGCACCCAGGCCGAAGCCGCCAAGCGACTGGGCATGGCGCAGCCCACCCTTGCCAACAAGCTGCGGCTTTTGCAGCTGAACGCCGACCAGCGGCAGTTCGTGCTGGACAACAGCCTCACGGAGCGCCATGCCCGGGCGGTGCTGCGTCTGCCGGAGAACCGCCGCAGTGAAGCCTTGATCAACATTGCCAAGCGCCGCATGAACGCCCGCCAGACCGACCTCTACATTGAACAGCTGCTCAACACCCCTGCAAAAGGCAGGCACCGCATCTCGATGGTCAAGGATGTGCGTATTTTTGTGAACACCATCGACCATGCCATCCGTCTGATGACCGATAATGGTGTGCCCGCCACTGCCCACCGGGAGGAGAAGGACGGGTATATCGAATATACGGTGCGCATCCCAACCACCGCCGCCGAACGGTAAAATTGTTCCATGTGGAACAGGAAACTCCCGTGCAGAGCGTAGTCGCGTGTTTAAAGTTTCATGCCTTTTGCTAAAGCATTGCCGCCGGGTACGTTCTCTTTTGCGTGCCAAAAGAGAACCAGAAAGGACGGCGGTGCCCGCAGGGCATGAAAGCCCCAGTGGGGCTTTTAAGCTGCAGACCGGTTTGCGCAGCAAATGCCGCGTGTTCAGCGCGGCAAGGTCTCCGCTACTTTCGAGGCGCGGGAGGCACGAACTAGGGGCTGCTCGCCCCTAGTAACCCCAAAGCTGTTGGGCTCCATACAAAAAATCCAAGTCGCTTCGCTAAAGGATTTTTTGTGTTCCGCCGATTGGAAGCCCCTCAGTCGCTGCGCGACAGTTCCCTCAAAGAGGGAGCCTCTGGCGAAACCGCAAGCTTTGTGGTCTGCCCGGAAACTTTGCCGTTATGCCAAGGGCTCTCCCTTTGGGAGAGCTGGCAAGCCCGTCAGGGCTTGACTGAGAGGGTTAGCCAGCTTCCCGGCGCGCATTCAAAATCGTTTGTTTTGTCTCCCGAAACCGTGCAGTTTTTGATTTTCCCACCTCTAAAAGTTAAAAATCCAGCGGAAAAACGCTTCAGATGGTTCAAAAACCGATTTGGATGTGCTATACTAGGTGTTAAGGTGCCTGTATGGACGGGAAACCGGCGGGCATGACTGCGAATGTTCCACATGGAACAATTAAATTTTCCCGGAAGGAAGAATTGTGCGTGGCAAAAATTGTAGCAATTGCGAACCAGAAGGGCGGCGTTGGCAAAACCACCACCGCCGTCAACCTGTCGTCCTGCGTTGCGGCGCTGGGCAAGCGGGTGCTCATCGTAGACCTTGATCCGCAGGGCAATACCACCACCGGCTACGGCATCCCGAAGCGCAGCGTGGAAAAGGGAACCTACGAGATCCTGATCGGTGAAGCACGAGCATCCGAGGCCATCCGTAAGACCGAGTACCGCACCGATGTCATCGGCTCCAACACCCGTCTGGCCGGTGCCAGTCTGGAAATGATCGACCTGCCCGCTCGTGAGAGCCGCCTGCGCAAGGCGCTGGCCGAGGTGCAGAAGGACTATGACTTCATCTTTATCGATTGTCCGCCCAGTCTGGACCTGCTCACCCTGAACGGCCTGAGTGCCTGCGACAGCGTTCTCATTCCGGTGCAGTGCGAGTATTACGCGCTGGAGGGTCTTTCGGAGCTGATCAGCACCTTAAAGACCATTCGCAAAAAGTACAATCCGTATCTGGATATCGAGGGCGTGGTGTTCACCATGTTCTCGCTGCGGTATAATCTGACCGTGCAGGTGGTGGAGCAGGTGCAGAAGTATTTCGGCTCCAAGGTGTACAAGACCACCATCCCGCGCTCCATCCGCATTTCGGAGGCACCCAGCTACGGCCAGCCCATCAATTTCTATGAACCCAAGGGCAAGGGCAGCGAAGCGTACATGGATCTGGCAATCGAATTTGTCAAGAACAACCGCCCGCACGAGCCCAAAAAGGCCCGCAGAAAAAGTGCACCCGTCGCAGAGCAGACGAAAAATGCTCTGGAAGATTAAACCTCAGGGGGAACATGAATGGCAAGAGGAAAAGGAGGACTTGGCCGCGGGCTGGACAGTCTGTTTGAAGATGCCGCCCCGGTTTTTGAGTCCGGTGCAAAGGTAGACACCTTGCCCCTGCGTGAGATCGAACCGGACCCGGAACAGCCGCGCAAGACCTTTGACGAACAGGCGCTGGGCGAGCTGGCGGCCAGCATTGCAGAGCATGGTTTGCTGCAGCCCATCGCGGTGCGTCCGCGCCCGCGCGGCGGCTACAGCATCGTGGCGGGTGAGCGCCGCTGGCGTGCCTGCCGCATGGCAGGGCTGAACGATGTGCCGGTGGTCATCAAGGAAGTCAGCGACGAGCAGGCCATGGAGCTGGCTCTGGTGGAAAACCTGCAGCGCGAGGATCTGGACCCGGTGGAAGAAGCAACCGGCATCCGGGAGCTGATGACCCGCTGCGGCCTGACGCAGGAGCAGGCGGCACAGAAGCTGGGCAAGAGCCGCAGCGCACTGGCCAACAGCCTGCGCCTGCTGAACCTGCCGGAAAACGTGCTGGAACTGCTGAAAAGCGGCTTTATCAATATCGGCCACGCAAAGGTGATCCTGAGCCTGCCCACACCGGAGTTGCAGGAGCAGGCGGCGCAGATCATTGCGGACAACCAGTTGAATGTGCGTCAGGCCGAGACGCTGTGCAAAAAGCTGGCAAAGCCCGCAAAGGAGCCCAGAGAACCCAAGCCGCGGGGCACCCTGCCGGTGGAGGTGGAAGAAAGCCTCAAGCAGGTGCTGGGCAGCGAGGTGAACGTGGCCTACCACGACGGCAAGGGCAGGCTGACCGTGCATTTCTATTCCGATGAACAGCTGCGGGCCTTTGCCAACCTGCTGGGACAGTACCAGAACGAAGAATAAAGCGATCCAAGGCGGGCGACCGTCTTTGAACGGCACAGGGGAGGGGATCTTCTGTGCGAACCGAAATAGAGCAAGGAGAGTCAATCATGCTTGATATCAAATTTGTCCGTGAAAACCCGGACGCTGTCAAGGAAAACATCAAGAAGAAGTTTCAGGATGCAAAGCTCCCGCTGGTGGACGAGGTCATCGAGAAGGATGCCAAGTACCGCGCATGCCTGAAGGAAGTGGAAGCCCTCAAGGCTGCCCGCAACAAGCTGAGCAAGGCCAACGGCCCCCTGTTCGGCCAGCTGAAGAAGTGCACCGATGAGGCACAGAAGGCTGAGCTGCAGGCTCGGATCGATGCCAACAATGCCGCCGTCAAGGCCGATGCCGACAAGATGGCTGAGCTGGAAAAGGAAGAAGAGACCCTGTCCGCACGCATTCAGGAGATCATGTACACCATCCCGCAGATGATCGATCCCAGCGTGCCCATCGGCCCGGATGATACCTACAACGTGGAAGCACAGCGCTTTGGTGAGCCTGTGGTGCCCGATTTCCCCATTCCGTACCACACCGAGATCATGGAGAGCTTCGACGGCATCGATATGGACGCTGCAGGCCGCGTGGCCGGCAACGGTTTCTACTATCTGCTGGGCAACATCGCCCGCCTGCACGAGGCTGTGCTGGCCTATGCCCGCGACTTTATGATCAACAAGGGCTTTACCTATGTGATCCCTCCCTTCATGATGCACGGCAACGTGGTGCAGGGTGTCATGTCCTTCCCGGAAATGGATGCCATGATGTATAAGATCGAGGGGGAGGACCTGTACCTGATCGGTACCAGCGAGCACACCATGATCGGCCGCTTCATCGACCAGACTCTGGACGAGGCCACTCTGCCCCTGACCCTGACCTCCTACAGCCCCTGCTTCCGCAAGGAAAAGGGCGCTCACGGCATCGAGGAGCGCGGCATTTACCGCATCCATCAGTTCGAGAAGCAGGAAATGATCGTGGTCTGCCGCCCCGACGAGAGCGCTGACTGGTACGAGAAGCTGTGGAAGAACTCTGTGGAGCTGTTCCGCAGCATGGAGATCCCGGTGCGTCAGCTGAACTGCTGCTCCGGCGACCTGGCCGACCTGAAGGTGAAGAGCTGCGATATCGAAGCATGGAGCCCCCGCCAGCAGAAGTACTTCGAGGTCTGCTCCTGCTCCAATCTGGGCGATGCACAGGCACGCCGCCTGCACATCCGCGTGAAGGGCAAGGACGGCAAGACCTATCTGGCCCACACCCTGAACAACACCTGCGTGGCACCTCCGCGTATGCTGATCGCCTTCCTGGAGAACCATCTGCAGGCCGACGGCACCGTGACCATCCCCGAAGTGCTGCAGCCGTATATGGGCGGCCTGAAGGTCATGGTCCCCACCCACAAGAAGGGCTGAAGAATTGACCGGCTTTTCCACAAGGCTCGGATAAATGGTTGAAAAATCCCGCTTTCTATTCAATGGAAAGCGGGATTTTTGCGTATCTTCGTTTGTATTTTGGACGACACGAAAAAATATGATTTTTTTAAAAATATGTGTTGACAAAAGAGGTATCTGTGGGTATAATAATAGAGCACTGTTCAAGTGCACAAACAATATGTGGCGGTATAGCTCAGTTGGCTAGAGCATTCGGTTCATACCCGAAGTGTCACCGGTTCAAATCCAGTTACCGCTACCACTTTTACAGAGTTTCGCTAAGGTTAGGGGGACGGTCGTCTGCAGTAGTGGGCGATGGAAGTCGGAGGTTTTAGCGAAGCTCTGTATTTCTAAGGCCCGTTGGTCAAGCGGTTAAGACACGGCCCTTTCACGGCTGTAACATGGGTTCGATTCCCGTACGGGTCATGAATAAAATCCCTGATCTTAGGATCAGGGATTTTTTCATGCAACCCGTACGGGAATCGAACAGGGCGGCGGTGCGCAGCACCGCAACCAAAGCCCCAGTGGGGCTTTGGTTAGCCCGCGGGTCCCAACGACTAGGAATGTCTAATGTGGTTGCTGCCGCTGCATTCGCTCGGGGGATTTTTAATTTGACCCGTACGGGAATTGCAGCTGAGCTGACCGCCGCCAGCGAGCAAAGACTTCCCCCGGTCGGGGGAAGATGTCGCATAGCGACAAAAAGGGGAGTACAGGGAAGCGAAGCTGGGGCTGTGGTCAGCGGGATGCGAACGCCGCTCCAAGGCGTGAAGCATACGCTGGGAACCACAACCCGGGACAGGGCGGCGGTGCGCCTTCATCTTGAATACCACATGCCATTTATGGATAAAAAGCCCGGCAGGGGAACACGTTCAGGTGCTCTTCTGCCGGGTTTTTCTGCATTTTCCGTAAATTTCCGGCCTGAAATAGTAACAAAATTATGTCAATGAGACATCAATCCTCCATTTTTAACTGCGTAAATTGGCTTGCACACCAAAAACTCTGGAATATTCTAGCACTTTCCATATAAATTCATGACAAAGTTTGGTAGAAATAATATCTTGTATACAGGCTGCACTTACGTTACAATACAGATGATATTTCAATTGTACGAGCAGAAGGGAGGAAATGGAGTCCACAAGGGCGGTTTTCAATCACGAGTACAGGCCGGTGGCGGATGCAGCGTGCAGTTTTTGCATCATCTGCTCCCATCGCCTGATGCTTAGAACGGGAGGATGTCAATGGAAGTCTTTTTGCAAGCACTGGTAAACGGGATCCTGCTGGGCGGTTTCTACTCCCTGATGGGTATGGGCCAGAACATCATTTTCGGTGTTATGAACATCGTCAACTTCTGCCACGGCGAAATGTTGATGGTGGGCATGTACATCACCTATGTTCTGTATACCTACTTTGGGGTGGACCCCTATGTAGCCCTTCCCATCGTTGCAGTGCTCATGTTCGGGCTGGGCGCGCTGATCCAGTCCACTCTGATCACCCCTTCGCTCAAGACCAAGAGCTTTACGAACCTGCTGTTCCTCACCGTCGGTCTGGGCCTGCTGCTCACCAACGGCGCTCTGGTCATCTTTGGTTCCACCTATTATAAGATCATTACCCCTTATTCGCAGACCTACATCCCGCTTGGCCCGGTCACCATTGCGCTGCCGCGTCTGGTCAGCTTCCTGATCCTGATCGTGGTTGCCATTGCACTGTTTGCCTTCCTCAAGTATTCCACCACCGGCAAGCAGATCCGCGCCGTATCCCAGAACCCTATTGGTGCTGAGGTCGTGGGCATCAACGTCAAGAAAATTTACATCCTGACCTATGGTCTGGGCGTTGCTCTGGCCGGTATCGCCGGCTCTCTGCTGACCCAGTTCTACACCATCTATCCCACCGCAGGCGCAAGCTTCGGCTTCCGCGCACTGATCGTTGTGGTCGTGGGCGGTCTGGGCTCCATCCCCGGTGCATTCTTCGCCGGTATTTTCCTGGGCCTGCTGGAGCAGATGAGTGCATTGTTCATCAGCCCGTCCTACAGTGATATGATCGTGTTCGTCACCTTCATCATCATTCTGGTCGTGCGTCAGGTCATGATTCTGAGGAGGCGATAAGATGGATACCAGAAAAGCAGTTAAAACCTATCACCGCAATCTGGCGATCGTTCTGGCTATCATCGTCGCCATCTTCGCAGCGATCCCGCTGGTCGTGGATAAACCTTACATCATCAACATTTTCGTTCTCACCTTCTATATGTCCACCCTGTCCATGGCATGGAACATTCTGGGCGGCATTACCGGCCAGAACTCGCTGGGTCTGGCCGCTTACATGGGTCTGGGTGCCTATGTGTGCTGTCTGGTGGTCACAAAGACGGGCATGAACCCCTGGGTGGCCGCTGTGCTGGATATGCTCGTTGTGGGCGTGGTGGCCGGTGTCATCTTCTTCCCCAGCCTGATCCTGCGCGGCCCCTACTTCACGCTGGTGTCCATCGCGTTTGCCGAGTCCATCCGTCAGTTCATCATCAACTCGGAGTTCTTCGGCCGCGCATCCGGTGTGGGCTTGCCCTTCGGCAAGGACTCCTTTGCGCAGTTCCGCTTTACCAGCAAGGTGCCGTACTACTACATCGGCTTCATCATGATGGTGGGCGTTTACCTCATCATGAAGAAGATCGGCCGCTCCAAGCTGGGCTTTGCGCTGCGCACCATCCGCGAGGATGAGGACGCAGCCGCCGCCATCGGCATCAACCCCACCAAGTACAAAGTCATTGCCGTTGTCATTTCGGCTATCATTGCCGGTCTGGTCGGCTTCTTCTACGTCAGCTACATCCGCTACATCGACCCCGATATTATGATCCAGTCCAAGTCCACTGAGATCGTGCTGCCGGCAGTCGTGGGCGGCGCTGCCTACATCGAAGGCCCGCTGATCGGCGGCCTCATCATGATCCCACTGAGCGAACTGCTGCGTGCAAACTTTGCCGCCATCCTGCCTGGCATCAACATGCTGATGTATGCCATCGTGCTGATCGTGGTCATCCGCTTCCGTCCGTCCGGTATTCTGGGCTGGTACATGAACTCGAAGGTCAAGACCTTCATCGATGAAAAAATCCTCAAAAAGCCGTCTCTGGATGTGCTGGAAGAGTATGAGCTGATGGCAGACAAGGGAGGGAAGTAATCATGGCAGAAAAGCCTATTATTGAAGTCCAGGGCCTGACCAAGCGGTTCAAGGGTCTGACCGCCGTGCATGATGTTTCTTTCTCGGTGGAGAAAGGCTCCATCACCGGCATGATCGGCCCCAACGGTGCTGGTAAATCCACCACCTTCAACATGATCTGCGGCTACTACCCGCCCACCGAAGGCAAGATCTTCTACAATGGTGAGGACATCACCAACAAAAAGGCGTATGAGTACACCAACATGAAGATCGCCCGCACCTTCCAGATCATGAAACCTCTGAAGAACCTGAGCGTTCTGGATAACGTCACCGCCGCCGCCTACTTCGGCCACGCCGGTGCAAAGAGCGAAAAAGAGGCCAAGGAGCGCGCCATGGAGGTGCTGCACTTCACCGGCCTGTACGAAAAGCGTCATGTGATCTCCAAGGACATGGGCACGCCGGACCAGAAGCGTCTGGAGATGGCCCGCGCTCTGGCCACCAAGCCCGAAGTGCTGTTTCTGGACGAGAACATGGCAGGCTTGAACCCGGCTGAGACCGAAGAGGCCATCCAGCTGATCCGCAAGATCAACGAGTCCGGTGTCACCATCCTGCTCATCGAGCACATCATGAAGGCGGTCGTGAGCCTGTGCGAGAAGGTCATCGTCCTTCACCACGGCGAAAAGATCGCTGAGGGCACGCCCGAGCAGGTCATGAACGATCCCTACGTCATGGAGGTGTATCTGGGCACCAAAAAGGAGGGCGCAAGTGCTTAAAGTTGAAGGTCTGAACGCCGGTTACGGCTCTGTGAACATCCTGTGGGACATCGGCTTTGAGGTGAAGGACGGCGAGATCGTTGCCATCCTTGGCTCCAATGGTGCCGGTAAGACCACCATGGTGCGCACCATCACAGGCATGGTCAAGGCAAGCTCCGGCAAGGTGGAGTTCAACGGAGAGGACCTCTCCGGCAAAAGCTCCCGCGTTATTCTGGACAGCGGCATCGTGCAGGTGCCGGAAGGCCGTCAGCTCTTTACCGAGATGACCGTGCTGGAAAATCTGGAACTGGGCGCATTCAATAAGGAGACCAAGGCACATTTTGCAGAAAATCTGGAAAAGTGCTACAACTGGTTCCCCAAGCTGCGCGAGCGCGCAAAGCAGGCTGCCGGCACTCTGTCCGGCGGCGAGCAGCAGATGGTGGCCGTGGCCCGTGCGCTGATCGGTATGCCCAAGCTGCTGATCCTGGACGAGCCCAGTCTGGGCCTTGCCCCCAACATCGTGGACGACATTCTGGAAGTGGCCAAGACCATGGTGAAGAATGACGGCATCTCGGTTCTGCTGGTGGAGCAGGACATTACCAAAGCCCTTGCAGCGGCTGACCGCGGCTATGTCATCGAGAACGGCCGCGTGGCACTGGAAGGCACCGCCGCCGAGCTCTCGGCAAACGAGCACGTCAAGAAGGCGTACCTCGGCATCTGATTCGGAAACCGGATCTCCGGCAGGTGCTAGTTCACGCGGCACAGCCGGAGACTCGTATAAACAAGCTGTTTTCACAAACAGAATTGGAGGACAATTATGAAAAAGATCTCTCGCAGAAGCTTCCTGAAGGCATCCGCTGTTCTGGGCAGCGCAGCTGCTCTGACCGCCTGCGGCGGCTCTTCCGCTTCCACCAGCACTGCAGCATCTACCAGCACCGCAGCATCCGGCAGCACTGCAGCAGCCAGCGGTGATACCATCAAGATCGGTACCATCTACGCAATGTCCGGCGGCAACGCAGCCATCGGCGAGAACATCCTGCGCGGCATCGACTTCGCAGTGGATGAGATCAACAAGGCAGGCGGCGTGAACGGTCAGATGCTGGAAGTTGTCCGCGGTGACCACGCAGGCGACGCAGCCACCGGTAAGTCTGAGGCAGAGCGCCTGATCACCCAGGAAGGTGTCAACGTCATTATGGGCTGCCATATGTCCGTTGTCACCGAGGTCGTGGCTCAGGTCTGCCAGCAGTACGGCATCCCCATGATCACCGCTATCTCCACGCTGGACCGTCTGACCGACGAGGACCACAAGGACTACGATTACTTCTTCCGTCTGTGCCCGCTGAACTCCGTCTACGTGGAAGATATGCTGAAGTATCTGCAGGACTCCAAGGAGCAGACCGGCAACGAGATCAAGAAGGTCGCCATCTTCACCGATAAGGCTGCCATCGGTCAGGAGCTGATCCGCTGCGTCAACCTGTTCGCACCGGACTACGGTCTGGATGTTGTGGCCGAAGTGGACTACAGCTCCAACGCTACCGACCTGTCCTCTCAGGTCCTGGCTCTGAAGCAGGCTGATCCCGATGCCATCCTGTGCGACTCCTACATCGGCGACGCTACTCTGTTCGTCCAGACCCTGAAGGAGCAGAACTACAAGCCCAAGATGATCGTTGCCAAGGCAAACGGCTTCACTGATCCTTCCTTCATCCCGAACCTGGGCGCATCCGCAAACGGCGTGGCTTCTGTTGTCGAGTTCAACCCCGACCTGACCAACGGCGTGGAGATCAACGAGGACTTCAAGAAGGTCTACAATGTCAACATGAACGGCCACTCTGCTGAGTCCTACACCGTTGTGTGGCTGTTCAAGACCGCCATCGAGAAGGCTGGCTCCACCGATGGTGCTGCCGTCCGCGACGCTCTGGCAGAGCTGTCCATCGACGGTGCATTCGAGGGCGGCCGCAAGATCGTTCTGCCCTACTCCAAGATCGAGTTCGCTCCCGAGTACGAGATCGGCGGCGCAAAGCACTACCGTGACAACACCTACGCTTCTGTTGCTATCGCACAGGTGCAGGATCAGGAGTGGAAGACTGTCTGGCCCTTCGAGTTCGCTTCCTCCAAGATCCAGGAAGTCACTCTGGGCTGATAAAATTACCCCGAAGAACACAAAAGGCGAGCCGCCCATTGGGCGGCTCGCCTTTTTGCGTGTTGCTTCCCGTGCAGAGCGTATTCGAGTAGGGGATAGGCTGTGTGGCTTTTATGAAGTCGTTCTCCGCCGGGTATGTTCTCTTTTGCGTGCCAAAAGAGAACCAGAAAAGCACCCGCTACTTTCGAAGCGCGGGAGGCACGAATTAAGGGCTACTCGCCCTTAATAATCCCAAAGCAGTAGGCTCCACCCCAAAAAGCTGGAGATTCCCGCCTGTTCGGCGTGAAGATCTCTTAACCGCTTTTTGAGGTTCCGCCAATCAGAAGTCGCTGCGCGACGGCCGCAGGCCGACAGCAGCAGATGCCGCTTCCCGCCACGACCCCTCCCCGTGAAAAAGCAGCTCAGAAAAATCCGCAGATTTTTCTGAGCTGCAAATAAAAATAAATTTTCCGCTAAACATGCCCAGAGTAAAACGGAGGGCATTCTAAATCGTCAACCCTTCTGGATATAGGTAAAAATATCCTCTGGCACCGCTGCCAGTGCATCCGCACCGGCAGCGGTCAGTTCTGCACGGCCCCGGAAGCCCCACAGCGCGCCCATGGCGGGCAGTCCGGCATTGTGTCCGGTGAGGATGTCCACATCGCTGTCGCCCACAAAAAGGGTGGCAGAGCGGTCTGCACCGATCTCGTCCATCAGCGCATACAGCCCGGCGGGGTTCGGTTTGGTGGGCACGCCGGGCCTGTTGCCGCGCACAGCGGCAAAGCGGCCTGTGCCGAAATAGTGGGCGATGATCTTGCCGCAGAGCGGGTCGGCCTTGTTGGAGAACACTGCGCACTGAACACCCTGTGCCCGCAGCTCGTCCAGCAGCTCCGGGATGCCGGGATAGGGGGCCGTCTTGTCCTCCTTGTGGGCATCGTACCGGGCGGTGAACTCAGCCAGTGTGGCCGCCAGCTGCTCCGGCGTGCGGGCATTTTCCGGCGAGAAGCGCTCCACCAGCTTCGGGATGCCGTTGCCCACCATGTGCTTGAACTGTTCCACCGTAAAGGTGGGCCAGCCATGCTGTGCACACACCCAGTTGCCTGCATCGGCAAGGTCGTCGATGGTGTTCAGAAGGGTGCCGTCCAGATCGAATAATACAGTTTTTATCACAGAAAAAGACTCCTTACAGTTTCAGAAAAGCAAAAATGGCAATTCACTGCACTTTACGCTGCGCACCCTGCACTTCACCCCGCCCGGAAAGGTGAGGGTGAGGTTCGTGCGGTGCACCGCCGCGGCCCACGGCGACTGCATGGCCGTCAGGGCCGGAACAGGGCAGAGCACGCAGATGTCGTGCAGATGGAAGCCGTGCTGCCAGCGCAGGGTCAGGCGGCCGTTTTGCAGCCAGATGCCCTCTTTGCGCCAGCCGTTGTACGCACCCACCAGCAGGGCCGCAAACACAGCAGTGACCACCAGCAGCGGCACCGTAAGCGCAGGCAGGGTGTAGCGGGATACCGCTGTCAGCAGCAGGCACAGCCCGCAGGGGATGCCGGCAGGCAGAAAAAACGCCGGGATGCTGCGGCCTGCGGTGTCCACCGGGGCTTTTGGCGGCAGGACAAAGCCGGGCAGCAGCTTCTGCAGAAAGGGACTGTCCTCCCGCCAGACCAGCAACGGGATCTCCGGCTGGCAGCTGCCTGCCGTGACGAACACCGGGCAGCAGCCCAGCGCCCATGTGGCAGGCGAGCGGCGCAGGTCCGCATAGCTCAGATGTTCCAGCGCAAGGCGCATCTCATACCGGCGCACAAAGCCGCCCCTGCTGCCAAGGTGACTCTCGGTGCGCCACACGGTGTAATGGGCCGCATGGGCCGCACTGCGCACAAGGCTTGCGCAGAACAGCACACCGCCCAGCACCAGCAGCCATGCTGTGCCCATGGGCAGCCAGCGCGCCGCCCACGCCGCAATGCGGTTCAGGTGGGCAAAGGCTGCCGTCTGGGCATCCGGCGCATAGGGCCTGCTCTGTTTGACGGCCAGCGCCAGCAAAGCAAGGGTGGAAAGGCCGTTGGCACCCAGCACCGCAAAGGCCAGCTTTTCGCCGCCGCGCGGGGTGTGGGCCACAGCATCCCGGCGCGGCATCATGCGGTCAGCTAAAAACTGCGCGTTCTGCGCGCTCAAAAGCAGGGTCAGGGTGCGCTTCTGCCCGGCAGGGTACAGCACCACCCGGCTGGCACCGGCCAGCCGGTAGAGCAGGGGCCGCTCGATGGTGAGCGCTGCCAGCTGGCTGGCTTTCAGGCAGCGGTCCAGCCGCACGCCCAGCCGCCAGCGCACCCGCAGGGTTCCCTGTGCATCCACCCGCCAGCGGCCTGCGTGCAGCACGGCGGCGCTCACAGCGGCAAGCACTGTCAGCAGCGCCGCGCCCTGCACCAGAGCCGTGCGCAGCGCCGCCCAGTTGCGGGCAAACAGCACCTGCAAAAGCGGCAGCAGGTAGAGCAGGATGGTCTTGCGCAGAAAATGCAGCACCGCAAACGGGTGGAAGCCGCGTTCGGTCATGGCGTTTCCTCCATCAGCACAGCGGCAAGGGCCTGCGCCTGCAGGGCATCCACGCCCGGCAGGAACAGCTGTACGCCCGGACCGTGCACCACCAGCACGCTGCACCCGGCCAGCCACAGAAGCGGCGTGCGCAGGCTCCACACGCCAGTCACGGCCCGGCGGGGAAGCTGCCGTGTGATGGGAACGGCGATACCGGCCCGCACGGCAGTGTTCCGGGCGGTGAGCACTGCGGTAAAGCTGCAGGCTCTTGCCCACGCGGCGAACACAAGGCACGCCCACAGGGCACAGAAAATACACCCGGCAAACAGGCTCTGCCAGAACACAAAAGGCGCACAGAACACGCCGGGAACAGCGGCCCAGACGCACAGCACGGCACGGCCCTTGGGCGGGATAATCAGCGCCGTGCGCAGCAGGTCACGTTCGGTCATTTGCCGGAAAGGCCCCAGGCATCCATCAGCAGATGCAGGGTGTCATCCTGCGTCAGGCAGAGGATGCGGTCCCACGGCAGTAAGGTGGTATTGCCGTGGGGGATGATGAACTCCGCATCGCGGGTGATGCACACCAGAATGACGTCGCCCGGCATGGGAATGTCTTTGACCGCCTGCCCTGCAAACTGGAAGTTCTCCGGCAGCAAAATTTCGTTCAGGCTGGCAGTGCCGCCGCCCAGCGAGAGCAGCTGGCGGATGGTATCCGTCTCGATCTCGCGCTCAAGGATGTGGCTCAGGTTGTCGGTGCCGCACACTACGGTGTCCACGCCTAAGGTGTGCAGCAGCTCCCGGTTCTTGGGGTTGGAGGCCCGGGCCACGGTGCGGTTCACGCCAAACTCCCGCTTTGCAATCTGGCAGGCAACAAGGTTGTTCTCGTCCGCACCGGTCACGGCCACAAAGGCATCGCAGCTGGCAACGTCGGCCGTGCGCATGGTGTCAAAGCTGATGGCATCGCCGCAGATCACCGGGATATCCAGCGAATCGGCCAGCGAACGGCACAGCATTTCCTGCGGTTCAATGATGGTCACTTTGTGGCGGTGGGCCAGCAGGCTCTGGGCCAGATACATACCAACCTTGCCGCCGCCTGCGATACAAACTTTCATATGCTTCCCTCACTTTTTACTTTGCCAGTGCGCGGAACACCGATTGCTCGGTGAGCACCGTGGGGCAGATGGTGTCGATCTCGTAAGCCTTGTGGTACAGCACCTGCAGGTGCGGGTCGGACACGCGGCAGATCACCTTCTCACGGCGGAAGATGCTTTTTGCGATCTGTGCCGCCATCAGGTTTACCGAGTCGTCCTCGCTCACAGCGGCCACGGCATCGCAGCTGTCAATGCCGCCCTGCCGCAGGGTATCCGGGTCGGTGGGGTCGCCCACCAGAGCCGTGCCGCCAAAGCTGTAGTCGTCAAAGGCATCCAGACGCTTGAGCTGTTCGGGATCCTTTTCAATCAGCGAGATATCATGGCCGATGCGTTCCAGATCGCGGATGAGGGAAGCACCCACCTGGTCGCAGCCGATCACCAGAATATTCATATGGATTCACCTCGTTGTATAATAGTTTAACAAAAATACCAAGGGTGTTTAAACGCTGTTTTGATTTGCGGATAAAATAGAAGGAAAAGGGTCTTTGCATCAGTATAACACATTTCCCAGCGCAGTAACAGCCTGCAGGGCAAAAGTGGCGGCGGGCGTAAAAATTTTCGCATTCTGCGTGCGTGCAGAGACATAGTATGGTATACTGGAAGAAAATAAGCTGCTGTGCCTTTGTGCACAAGGAGGGGTACTTACGTTTTTTGAGATCATCAAAGCCATCCTGATGGGCATTGTGGAGGGCATTACCGAGTGGCTTCCCATTTCGTCCACCGGTCATATGATCCTGCTGGAACAGATCATCAAATTCAACGCAAGCGAAGAGTTCATGTCCATGTTCCGTGTGGTCATCCAGCTGGGTGCCATCATGGCCGTGGTGGTGCTGTTCTGGGGCAAGCTGTGGCCCTTTGGCATGAAGCAGGGCAGAGTCATTTCCAAGCCCAGCGTGTGGAACCTGTGGTTCAAGGTGGTAGCGGCTACGATCCCGGTGCTCATCATCAGCCCGCTGGACGACTGGATGGAAGCTCACTTCTACAATTACATCACGGTTGCCGCGATGCTCATTCTGTATGGCGCGCTGTTCTTTGTTGTGGAGAACCGCCGCGCCGCGCCGCACGTGAGCCGGCTGGAGCAGATCACCTACCGTGATGCCATCATCATTGGCCTGTGGCAGTGTCTGGCCATCATTCCGGGCACCTCCCGCTCCGGTGCCACCATCGTGGGCGGCCTGCTGCTGGGCCTGTCCCGCGCCTGTGTGGCAGAGTTCACCTTCTATCTGGCCATCCCGGTCATGGCGGGCGCATCCCTGCTCAAGGTGGTCAAGTTCGTTGTCGGCGGTTCTGTGATGACCGGCACCGAGGTGGCTGTGCTGGCAGTGGGCTGTGTGGTGGCCTTTGGCATGAGCCTTGCCGCCATCCGCTTCCTGATGGATTACGTCAAGCGCCACGATTTCAAGTTCTTTGGTGCCTACCGCATCGTGCTGGGCATCATCGTGCTGGCAGTGGCGGCTGCGACGGCAATCTTCTGATTTTAAGCGGAAGAATTATTTTTATAATTTACAACCCCGGAAAATCTGCGGATTTTCCGGGGCTGTTTTTTCACGGGAAGGGTCGTGAAGGCAAGCGGCATTTGTTTTTTTTACGGTGCTGTGAGCGGCAAAAAATTTCGATGCAGCCAAGGCGGGTGCGCCCTCTGCGGCAGCGCTGACGCGATGCCATTGTCTGCCAAAGGGCACAGGACTTTGCCAGATTTAAAGATGCCGCTTTTACGGAGTGCGAGGGCTTTCTGCGCTGGATGGACTGGCACCCGGAAGCGAGGACGTGGAGGGTGTGCCCGCCGCCCTTTACGACAGCACTTTTTCTTTGCAAAAAGATGTGCTATACTACAAAATAAGAGAATATGCGGCAGCGTGCCGCGCAAACAAAATGGAGGAAACTGCTATGGAAGCATCCAAGGTCTATTATACAGATTTCCGCTGTCCCGTGGGCACCAGCCTGTTGGACAAGCTGCGCCGCGTGTGCATCGCCGCCGGGATCAAGGATATTGATATGGATGGCAAGTTCGTTGCCATCAAGATGCATTTCGGTGAGTTGGGCAATCTGGCATTCCTGCGCCCCAACTACGCCAAGGTGGTGGCCGACCTGTGCAAGGAGCAGGGCGGTCTGCCGTTTCTGACCGACTGCAACACCCTGTATCCGGGCAGCCGCAAGAACGCACTGGAGCACCTCACCTGTGCCCAGCTGAACGGTTTCTGGCCCATGACCACCGGCTGTCAGGTCATCATTGCGGACGGCCTGCGCGGCACCGATGAGGCAGAGGTGCCGGTGCCGAACGGCGAATACTGCAAGACGGCAAAGATCGGCCGCGCCATCATGGATGCGGACATCTTTATCAGCCTGACCCATTTCAAGGGCCACGAATCCACCGGCTTCGGCGGTACTCTCAAGAACATCGGCATGGGCTGTGGCTCCCGCGCAGGCAAGATGATACAGCATGCCGCCGGACACCCGGAGGTGCAGCAGAGCCTGTGCCGCGGCTGCCACCGCTGCGCCAAGGAGTGCGGCTCCGATGCCATCACCTACGATGCAAACAACAAGGCCGTCATTGATCAGACCAAGTGCAAGGGCTGCGGCCGCTGCATCGGTGCCTGCAACTTTGACGCTATCTATTCCCAGTGCGACAGCGCCAATGAGATGCTGGACCGCAAAATGGCCGAGTACGCGGCTGCCGTATGCGCAGGCCGTCCCTGCTTCCATGTTTCTCTGGTGCAGGACATCAGCCCCAACTGCGACTGCCACTGCGAGAACGATGCTCCCATCCTGCCGGATATCGGCATCTTTGCGTCCTTTGACCCGGTGGCGCTGGATCAGGCCTGCGCGGACGCCTGCCTGAATGCACAGCCGCTGCCGAACAGCCAGCTGGGCCAGAACCTTGCAAAGCCCGGCTGGAACTGCCACCACGACAACTTCAAGGATTCCAACCCCAATATCGAGTGGAAGGCCACGCTGGATCAGGCCGAGAAGATCGGCATGGGCACCCGCCAGTATGTGCTGAAGAAGGTCTGATGCCGCAGGCGGCCCCAGCCTTTTCCGCAAAAACAAAAAGAAGCTGACCAGCCCGGTCAGCTTCTTTTTATGTTGGGTTCACTGGCCCGCTGCGGGCACGCAGTCGTCCAGCACGGTCTGCAGGGCCTGCCAGTTCTTCAGGGTGCAGCCGGGCAGGGTGTCCGGGTCAAGGCCGGCATCCTCAATGCGGCCAGCCATGCTGTCCTTGTCGCTCAAAAGGCTCAGCGCGTCCGGCTCGATCATCGTCCAGGCCTCGGCAAAGCTTTCCTGCTCATCAGCGTCCAGCGTGTCGTACCAGCTGTAGAAAGCTTCCTGCACGGCTTCCGGGGTGCGGGAGGCAAGGCGGGCGTTTTCTGCCCACTGCAGCAGGGATGCCGCTGCGATCACCGATTTGAGCGAGCAGCCGGAAACACCCGGCCCCCAGCCCAGACAAGGCTCAAAGGCGGCAGCGGTGCCGGTGATGGAGAAGATGGAGTTCTCGTCAAAATCGCCGGGGTTCAGGCCGGAGGTGTCGGCCCGGGTGGTGGAATCGGGCAGGTCTTCGCCGGAAGCAGCGGAGCTTGCAGAACTGCTGGCAGAGCTTGGCGCTTCGGAACTGCTGGCGGTTGAGCCGCCGCAGCCTGCCAGAATGCTGCAGGCCAGCGCTGCGCAGAGCAGCAGCGAGAGGATGCGGGCATATCTCAATTTCATAGTAGTGTCCTCCTTGAGCGGTGCCGCAGCCGGGCCGCAGCACTTCAAAACGATACACCCTAAGTATACGTTCTGCCGCGGCGGTTGTCAATCGGACAGTGCAGAACGAATTTCAAGCGGGAAATATGCACCCTGCACAAAGAAGAAACGCATTTTTGGGAACTTTGCATTCTTGACATTTTTTGCAAAAATCGGTTGACTACAAGTATAGTGTCTGTCCACGTCAGCCGGAAAGGAGGGAAACGCCCATGAAGCACCGCATCACAGCCGCATTGGAGCGGTTCTCCCGCGCAATGCTGGCACCGCTGAGCTATCTTTCGGCGGCGGGCCTGCTGCTGGTGGTGGGCGCACTGCTCACCAGTGCGCCGCTGGCCGGGGTGCTGCCCTTTTTGCGGTGGGAGCCGGTGCAGCTGGCGGGCAGGATCCTTTACAAATGCCTCACGGCGGTCATTTCAAATCTGAGCGTGCTGTTCTGCACCGGTCTTGCGGCGGCGCTGGCAAAGCGGGAAAAGCATCAGGCGGCGTTCATCGCCCTGATGAGCTATCTTGTCTACCTGACAGCGGGCAATGTAACGCTGACCGAGTTGGGCCTGCTGGCGCAGCCGGATGCGCTTACCGGCCTGTACAGCGCAGGCCAGACCATGGTGCTGGGCATCCAGACTGTGGACACCGGCGTGTTCGGCGGCATTCTGCTGGGCCTGCTCACCGCCTTTGTGTATGACCGCACCTGCGAAAAAGCCCACCGCGGCATTCTGGGCGGTGTGTTCTCCGGTGTGCGGTGGTCCTTTGCCTGCATGGCGGCACTGGCGGCGGTGCTGGGCTTTGGGGCCTGCTTTGTCTGGCCGCCTATCCAGAAGGCCATTGCGGCCGTCACCGGCTTCATTGCCGCTTCCGGCAATATCGGGTTGTTTTTGTACGGCTTTCTGGAACGGCTGCTCATCCCTACAGGGCTGCATCATCTGGTGTATATGCCGTTCCAGTTCTCGCAGCTGGGCGGTCAGCTCATGGTGGGCAGCGTCACCTATACCGGTGCCTATGTGGTCATGATGACCGAATATAACCTCGGCCTGCCGTTTTCGGATGGCATCGTGTGGATGTACACCGGCTTTACCAAGACCTTCGGCTACTTTGGCATTGCGGCGGCATTCATCTTCTGTGCCCGGCGGGGCAGCCGCAAAAAGACTGCCCTTCAGCTGCTGCCGCTGGCCTTTACGGCATCGCTGGCTTCCATTACGGAGCCGCTGGATTTTCTGTTCTGCTTCTCGGCACCGGTTTTGTGGCTGGCGCACGCAGCCATCTCCGGCAGCTTCATCGTGCTGCTGCACCTGTGCGGAGTCACGGCGTTTACCTCGAACCTTCTGGGGTCGCTTGTGATGAACCTTTCCGCTGGTGCGGCCCGCACGAACTACCCGGTGCTGTATCTGCTGGGCCTTGCCCAGATCGCGGTGTATTTTGTGGTGTTCACTGTGCTCATCAAGGCGCTGGACCTGCCCACGCCGGGCCGCCGCCCGGAAGAGCCGTCCCGGCCGGAAAAGGCCCTGCCGCTGGACGAGCAGGGAGTAGAAAAGCTCATTGCAGCCTTTGGCGGGCGGGAGAACATCCGCACGGTGGACAACTGCTTTACCCGCCTGCGTGTCACGGTGAACGACCCGGCCTTCGTCAAGGAGCAGGCCCTGAAAGCCCTGCCCTGCAGCGGTGTGGTGCAAAGCGGCTGCGATGTGCAGATCGTGTACGGCATCCGCGCGCCGGAGGTGCGGCAGGCGGTGGAGCGGCGGCTGAACAGGGTGGTCTGTTGACCTTTGGCGGACGGGCAACTATAATAGGGAAAAAGCGGCTTCCTGCGCAGTGCGAAAGGATTTTTTGTGTTCCACCGATTTATAGTCGCTGCGCGACGGCGATAAGCCGACAGCAGCAACATGCCGTTTCCCGTTACGACTTTTCCCGTGAAAAAGTAACTCCGAAACGACCGCGGTTGCGCAGCAATGAAAGCCCCAGTGGGGCTTTCAAGCGGCAGAACGGTCTTGCGTTAGCAAGATGGAGGGGCTTCGCCCCAACAAGTTCCGCGGTCGTTTCGGAGTTACAAATTTAAAAATAATATTTCCGCTGATATTGCCAAAGCGAACGCGTCGGCAATTTTAAATCGTCCGGCGGCTGAAAGGATACACATGCAAGAACAAGCAGTTTTTACGCAAAAAACAGAGCCTGTACCGCCAACCGGCCGCTTTGCACCCAGCCCCAGCGGGCGGCTGCATCTTGGCAATCTGGCCTGCAGCCTGCTGGCGTGGCTCAGCGCAAAAAGTCAGGGCGGGCGCATCGTGCTGCGCATTGAGGATCTGGATGCCGAGCGCTGCCCGCGCATCTATGCTGACCTGCTGGAACAGGATCTGGACTGGCTGGGCCTTGCGTGGGACGAGGGCGGCAGCACCGGCGGGCCGAACGGCCCCTATTACCAGAGTGAGTGCGCGGAGATCTACACCGCAAGCTACAAAAAGCTAGAAGAGCGCGGCCTTGTGTACCCGTGTTTTTGCTCCCGCGCCCAGCTGCACGCGGCCAGCGCGCCCCATACCTCGGACGGCAACGTGGTCTATCCGGGCACCTGCCGCGGCCTGACCGCTGCCGAAATTGAGGAAAAACGCAAAAAGAAGGCCCCTGCCTATCGTCTGATGGTGCCGGACGAGGACATCACATTTGTGGATGGCTGCATGGGCCCGCACACCGAAAATCTTTTGCACGACTGCGGGGACTTCTACCTGCGCCGGGCGGATGGCGTGTTCGCCTATCAGTTGGCCGTGGTGGTGGACGATGCCCGCATGGGCGTTACCGAAGTGGTGCGCGGTGCAGACCTGCTTTCGTCCACGGCACGGCAGCTGTATTTGTACCGCCTGCTGGGCCTGCAGGCACCGGGGTTTGCCCACTGCCCGCTGCTGCTGGCCCCGGATGGGCGGCGGCTCTCCAAGCGCGACGGCGACCAGAGTCTGGAAAACCTGCGGGAAAAGTATACCGCGCAGGAGATCGTGGGCAAGCTTGCCTACGCCTACGGCCTGCAGCCGGAGCCTGCGCCCCGCACACCGGAAAGCCTGATCAAGGACTTTTCCTGGGCAAAGGTGCCAAAGCAGGATGTCTGCCTGCCGGAGGATCTGTTCTGAACAAAAAAAGATGCGCTGTCTCCCGATGACAGCGCATTTCTTTTTTATAGAGATTCAGATGCGGCGCATCTGCGGCAGATCGTTGGTGTCCATCATACGGCTGAACGCAGTATCCAGTGCCAGCGCCAGCAAAGCGCCCAGCGCTGCATCGATGCAGCTGTGCTGCTTGAGCAGCATGGTGGAGCATACAATGGAGATGCACAGCACATCAGCGGCCGGGCGCATCCAGCGGAACCGGGGCTGCTCAAAGATGCGGCAGCGGTGATAAGCCAGCATCAGCGTGACCGAGTTGAACACATGGATGGACGGGCAGACATTGATGGGTGTGTCGGTGCTGTACAGGAACCGTACCGCACGGGCGAAGATGTCTGTGCCCGGCACATAGCAGGGGCGCAGATTCAGCCCGGTGGGCAGGATCACGTAGCAGGCCAGCGCAATGGTCATACCGCTGAACAGCGGCATACACAGCCGCCAGAAGTCCTCCCGGGGTGCCTTCCACAGAAGGAAGAACAGGGTGAACGGGATCCACGGAAACCATGCAAAATAGGGGATGGCCGCATATTTGCAGAAGGGAATCAGATCGTCCAGCCGGCAGTGCACGAGGATGTGTGGCATATGGATCTGGGTGTTCAGGAAATTGAATGCGGAAAGATAAAGTATGAGATACAGCGCCATGAAGCAAAGCGGATGGCGCGAAAACCAACTGCGTTTCATTGAAAAAGCCTCCTTTTTGCAGAAGTGAAAGCTCTTAGCACTGTGAAATTATACGCCGGGAATGTGACAAAAACAAGAACGAAAGCAGACAACATTGCTGAAAAACAAATAAATTATTTGTGCGTATTGCGTAAAAAAGAGCCTGCCTTCGCGGCAGGCTCTTATAAAATGCAGAGGAAAGATTCAGATGACCTGCTGTTCCAGCCACTTGCCGCGCACGAAGCGTACAAAGAAGCACAGGGAGCGGAACGCCCAGTCCAGATACATGCCCATCCAGATGGCCAGCAGGCCGCCGTGGAAGGCCAGCACACACAGGTAGCAGAAGCCCACCCGGAAGGCCCACATGGACACGATGCTCACGGTCATGGTAAAGCGGGCATCGCCTGCCGCACGCAGGATGTTGGGCATGGTAAAGCTGGAAGGCCAGATGAACAGCGAAACGATGTTGAACCACACCATCACTTCCAGCGCCATGGCGTAGGCTTCCGGCGAGAGGCTGAACAGGCCCAGTGCAAATTTGTTGGCAAACAGGAAGGCCGAAAGGTTCATGAACCATGCGCCGCAGTAGGCAAACAGCATCAGGCGGCGGGAGTAATACACGGCCTGATCTTTTTCGCCTGCGCCAAGGCACTGGCCCACCACGGTCAGCGCAGCCATGCCCACGGCGTTGGCCGGGATGTTCAAAAAGGTGGTGGTGGTGTTTGCCACGGCGTTGGCCGCAATGGCGGCGGTGCCCAGAGTGGAGGTCAGGCTGGAAACGGACAGCTTGCCGATCTGGAACATGCCGTTTTCAATACCGGCAGGGATGCCCACCCGCAGGATCTGCTGGATGAGCCGTGCCTTCGGGGCAAGGGCCTGCAGGCCGTCCACCCGCAGCGGGCAGGCGGGCCGCTGCAGCAGGTACAGCACAGCCACGCAGGCAATGGCACGGGACACAAGGCTGGCCAGTGCGGCACCCATCACGCCCATTTTGAAGCCGTAGATCAGCACGGCGTTGCCGCCAATGTTCACCACATTCATTACAAGGCTGGACATCATGCTGATCTTGCTGTTGCCCTGCGCCCGGAACAGGGCCGCACCGGCGTTGTACAGGCCGATGAACGGGTAGCTCAGGGCCGAGAGCAGGAAGTAGGTCTCGGCATAGCGCATCACGTCCACGTCGATGGAGCCGAAGATGCCGCGCAGGATGGCATGGCGGCCCGCCACCACAACGGCGGCCACCAGCAGGCTGAAGCTGGACAGGATGAACAGGATCTGCGCCGCTGCATTCTTGGCATCCTTTGGCTCCTGCCGGCCGATGTACTGGCTGGTGACCACCGCGCCGCCGGTGGCAAGGGCGCTCATGATCTGGATCATCAGGGTGTTGAAGCTGTCCACAAGGCTCACGCCGGAAACAGCGGCTTCCCCCACCGAGGAGACCATCAGCGTGTCGGCCAGACCGATGGTCACGCTGAGCGCCTGCTCTGCGATCAGCGGCAGCAGCAGGGCAATGAGCTGCTGCCGGGTGAACAGCGGCGGCTTATGGAACGCGGGCGTTTTGGTTGCTGTCATAGGTTCCTCCGTGACGGTGACAAGATACACTTGGATACATGACCTATATCATACAGCAGAACGCGCAGAATTACAAGAGAAAATCTTCTGTCAGGAAAATTCCTGACTGGGGGTCAGGCTGGTGCCGTAATATACGATATAATCATACGGGACGGTCGGCCCGAACACCGTCTTGTCTGGGTACTTCCTCAGCATGTCCGCTTTCAGGTCGGCCGGGGTCTCGGGCACACCGGCGCAGAGCGTATCGGAGCACACGGCATTCCAGAGGCCCGCAGAGAACGAGGTGCAGTTGTAAATGGCCGACCAGTGGTCTGCGTTGGCCAATGCCTGATTTACAGTGTCTAGCTGGCTCTGGTCCAGTGAGACCTGAATGCCGTAAAGATTCTGATAGTAAGAAGCGTTCAGGTAATATTTGTAGTAGCCCTCCAGATTGTACCAGATGCCGGAATGCTCGCAGCGGTTGCCGCGGGTGCTTACGGTGATGGACGTATCCGGCGCAATGAGCAGTCCGCCCACATTGATATCCTGCTCCGAGACATTGGTGATGGTGAGGAAGCTGTGTCCGCTGGTGTTGAGGGGAACATCGCCGTGGTCATCGGCGCGGGCAAAAAGCCGCAGCACCGCAACGGCTCCCTCGGCAGGGGCATCACCGTAGGCCTGCGCAGGGGACTTGTGGTCTGCCTGCGCAAAGTGGTACGGCCCGCCAAAGTTGGTGGTAAAGCCAACGACATTGCGCATCAGGTCGGCAGAACCGGTGATATCTGTTACCACCTTATCCTCTTTTGCGGCGGGCTGTGCGGCCTTGGGTTCCTGTGCGTAGGCGGGCAGGGCGCACAGGCAGGCCAGCAGCACGCAGCAGGAGAGGATGCGGAAAAACCGTTTTTTCATAGATGCCTCCATTTGTGCTTTTTTTCAGGTAAAGCTTACCGTTTTTTGCAGGGTCTGTCAAGGACTGCGGCAGGCGGAAAAGCCGCGCCGCAGCGTGTTTGTTCCACTTTACCCGTGCAGGCAATTGTGCTAAAATAAACCTGAGGTGCACTGCGCTTTGCAGGAGAGGGGAGTGCACTGTGGTAAATGAGATAAGAAATAAAAGGTAAATCAGAACCCAAAGGGGGAACAATATGCCAAAAGCAGCCCATAAGGTGGTCGTGATCGGCCACCGCAACCCGGATACCGACTCCATCTGCTCGGCCATTGCCTATGCAGAGTTGAAAAACAAGACCAGTGATCTGGTCTGTGAGCCCCGCCGTGCAGGCAAAATGAATCAGGAGACCGAGTTCGTGCTCAAAAAGTTCGGGGTAAAGCCCCCGCGCATGTGCACGGACGTGAACCCCAAGATCCGCGATGTGGACTACCGCGAGATGCCCGGCATCCCCGGCTCCACCAGCCTGCGCAAGGCGTGGGAGATCATGCGCGACAAGCAGATCGACACCTTGCCTGTTACCAGCCCGGACAACGAGCTGGAGGGCGTGATCACGGTCAAGGACATTGCCACCGCCAACATGGACGTGTTCGACACCGGCATCCTGGCCAAGAGCCAGACCACCTACCGCAATATTTTGGAAACGCTGGGCGGCACCATGGTGGTGGGCCGCGAGGACGACGTGTGCACCACCGGTCACATCCGCATCGGCACCGCCACGCCCGAAATGCTGGAAAATACCGTGGAAAAAGGCGACATCGTCATCCTGACCAACCGCTACGAAAGCCAGCTGTGCGCCATTGAAAAAGAAGCGTCGCTGCTCATCATCTGCAACGGCTCCAAGGTGGGCCGCACCATCCAGCGCATTGCCGAGGAAATGGGCGTGGCCATCATGTCGGCCCCGGTGGACACCTACGCCGCCGGTAAGCTGATCAGCCAGTGCGCTCCCATCTCCTACTATATGACCCGCAGCGACATCATGAAGTTCACCCTCGTCACCCCGGTGGCCGATGTCACCCGCGTGATGGCCAAGGTACGCCACCGCTATTTCCCCATCCTCGACGAGGACGGCAAATACTGCGGCATGGTCAGCCGCCGCAACATCATCAATCTGCAAAAACGCCGCATCATCCTGGTGGACCACAACGAGGCCACCCAGGCCGTGGAGGGCTTCGATCAGGCCGAAATTCTGGAGATCATCGATCACCACCGCATCGGCAGTCTGGAGACCAGCGGCCCGGTGTACTTCCGCAACCAGCCGGTGGGCTGCACTGCCACCATCATCACCCAGATGTACGACGAGAACGGTATGGAGATCCCGCCGCAGATCGCAGGCCTTCTGCTGGCGGCCATCCTTTCGGATACGCTGGTGTTCCGCAGCCCCACCTGCACCCCGCTGGATGAGGCCCTTGCAAAGCGTCTGGCAAAAATTGCCGGTGTGGACATTGACGAGTTTGCCAGCGAGATGTTTGAAGCAGGCGAAAAGCTGGACGGCAAGACCGCCGAGGAGGTGTTCCTGCAGGACTTCAAGGTGTTCATGTGCGGCGATATCCGCTTTGGCGTGGCACAGGGCAGCTACATGACCCGCAAGAACCTGCTTGCCGCCGAAGCGCTGCTGCAGCCCTATCTGGAAGAAGCCCGCAACAAGCAGAACGTGGAGGATATCTACATGCTGCTCACCGACGTGCCCAAGGAGGAGAGCGTGGTCATCAGCGATGGCCGCTATGCTTCCGAGGTGCTCTCGGACGGCTTTGAGACCCAGCCTGCCGAGGACGGCAGCTTTACCCTGCCCGGTGTGGTGAGCCGCAAAAAGCAGTTCATCCCGGCGCTGATGACCGCCTATCAGGAGCTTTGAGGGAAAGGAAAGCTTCCTTGCCCTCTCAGTCTCGCTTTGCTCGACAGCTCCCCCAAAGGGGGGAGCCCTTGGCAAAACCGCAAACGTTGCATGGACTGCCAAGGCCTCTCACTCTGGGAGAGGTGGCATTGCGGAGCAATGACGGAGAGGGCGAGCCCGGTAAAGGTTTAAATGATATGTTCAACTTTTTAAACAAAAAAGACCGCACGCCGCCCTCCCTCCCGGAAGGCACTGTGCGCCGCCGCTATTCCATCGAAGGGCAGGTGCAGGGGGTGGGCTTCCGCTACCGCGCCCGCTATGCGGCCCAGACGCTGGAACTGACCGGCTGGGTGGAGAACGAGGACGACGGCAGCGTGACGCTGGAAGTGCAGGGCGACCCGGAAAAGTTCCTGCGGCTGTTCGCCATGATCCAGAAAAGCGATTATATCCAGATCACCGGCATCCGCCAGAAGGATCTGCCGCCCGACCCATGGGAGCGGGGCTTCTCGGTAAAAGGGTATTGATCTGAACTGCAAACAAAAAAGCTGACGCGAAAGCGTCAGCTTTTTTGCTCTTTCTAAATTTATCAACCTGCTGTTTTTAGCGGGGAATTGTCTGTCCAGATGGTGCCGTCCAGCAGCCGGGTCACAGCCAGAGTGCCGTTTGCGGAAACACGGGCCGGGTCCAGCGCGTAGAAATCGCTCTCCTTCAGGTTCGCGGGGTCTGCATCCGGGCGGATGCCCACCACGCAGACCCAGTGGCCATAGGCGGCGCTGGTGGCGATGTGCGGGTAATTGACCTTGTTCCAGCCGGAACTGGTCAGGTGGTATTCATAGCTGGAGGTGCGGTTCGTGTGCCGTTTTACGCCGCTCACCGCAGTGTTTTTCAGATGCACGATCACCGGCTTCCCGGCGGAAAGCTCGGTGTAAAGCTTCTGCAGGCACTCGGACAGGCTGCCGGAATAACCGTAGTAGCCGCCCGCAGACCAGACCACACCGTTTGACCACATGCCGCTGCCGGAGGAAACTTTTCCATCCAGAATGGTGCGTGCATAGCGCAAGGCGTACCAGCTGCATTTGCCGGAGGTCTGGTTGCCGATGGAAAGGATCTGGCTGGTGCTGAAGTCCAGCATCCGGATGCCGTGCGTTTCCTGCAGGGCAGCTGCGTGTGCGTGGGGAACGGCCAGAGCCAGCACAAGGCACAGCGCCAGAACTGCCGCCGCCAGCCGCTGTGCCGCGCGGGCGGGACAGTGTTGCATATTGAGCCACATCCTTTGTTTTTTCTACGACCTTATTTTACCATGCAAAAATGGTAGAATTGTGTAAAATCGTAATTTTTTGAAAGGATTCTGAAAGATGGATCAAGATGGATCGGAACACAACATCTGTTCAAACCGGGAAGGACTGTGCCCCGGAAAAGAACAGCATGGAGCTTCCGGCTGGAAGAAGATTTTCCAGCACGGTAAAGAACCTTTGCGAAATAAGGACAGTGTATCTCAATACTGCAACAAAAAAGCCGCTGTTTCATTGATTTTGAACGAAAATGTTTCGGAAACTTTATGCATCTTCTCGATTGACAAAACCAACTGCTGTCGGATATAATCAGGCCAGAACGACACCCGTTCTGTAGTGCGAAAACACAGCACTGAAATGAGACAAATCAACAAAATCTTGAAATGACAGGAGGCGCTTTACAATGAAAAAGCTGAAGAAATTTGCTGCCCTGCTTCTGGTGGGTGTGATGGCTCTGGCCCTGCTGACGGCCTGCGGCGGTGGCGGCGGCCCAACCGAAGAGCAGAAAGTACTGGCCCAGATCAGTCAGGAGAAGGGCGTCCAGGTGACCAATGACGCAGAGCTCCGCGCAGTGGCTGAAAGAAGACTGGATGAGTCTCTTGAATACAATTTCCTTGGCTATGCTGGAGCACTCAAGGGCTACAAAGATCGGATTGGAAATGATCTGGTCGTTACTGTTACTGCTCGGAATAGCTATAAGAATACGTTCCTGAGCACTGTTTTGACTTATATCTCGTAGTATATTAAAACGGATGTCAGCGGTAGCGTGAATCAGGACGGTATCTGGTCGGAGATTGGCGTTGTGGTCAAGGGCAACAACGAGCAGAGCTACATTGGTATTTCCATCCGCATCAAGAACTATTATAAGAAGTAAAAAATTCCTCACCCTTTCTCCCCGGAGCGTGGCTGCAAGGCCGCCCTTCGGGGCTTTTTTTGCGTTTGAACCCTCTCAGTCACGCCTTACGGCGTGCCAGCTCCCCCAAAGGGGGGAGCTTTTAGGCATCTGACGGTTTGCAGCAAATAAGCTCCCCCTCTCGGGGGAGCTGGCATCGCGCAGCGATGACTGAGAGGGTTGCCTCCCTCGCTGAGGGAGGTGGCAAACCCGCAGGGTTTGACGGAAGGAGTTCGCCCTGCCCCGGGGCTTTTTTGTGTTTGGGGACAATTGCCAAAAAGAAGGGCGGAATTTGGGCGATCTGCCTGTTGACATGCGGGGGGGGGTATGGATAAAATAAATTCAGACGGGTAAAGCGATTTGGGGTCGCCCAAACCGTCAGAATTTGAAATTTGGGAGGAACATGAAATGAAAATGTTCAAACGTTTCGCAGCCGCCCTTCTGGCCGGCGTGATGGTTCTGGCAATGCTCACCGCTTGCGGTGGTGGCGCTGGTGGAAGCAGCTCGAATGAGATCGAGAGCAAGGTGCTGAAGTATCTGAATACTGTCAATGGCACAAGCTACAGCAATAATGCC
This sequence comes from Faecalibacterium faecis, assembly GCF_040096475.1. NCBI lineage: Bacteria > Bacillati > Bacillota > Clostridia > Eubacteriales > Oscillospiraceae > Faecalibacterium > Faecalibacterium faecis. Next base: position 163,953 of record NZ_JBBMEP010000002.1, read on the forward strand.
GATCTGCAGAGCAAGGTTCGTGCCGTTCTGGCCAAAACGGATGATACTGGCATTATCAAAGCAGAAGATGTTCCGTATGTGCAGAATGATGAAAGCGGAACGGCCCAATACATGCAGTGTGTTTCTGACCTCAATATGAATGAAGCTGAAAATACTGTTTCTTTTGTGATGTATGTATTTGACCCGAATAAAATGGATGAAATGCTGACACCGGTTACAAAAGCTGGACTGAAAGATGTAAAGCCGCTGGAAGTTAACGATGAATTCAAGGCAAAACTGGATGATGTCCTGGAGAATGCGACCCCCGGCACTCCTTCTGGAAAGCTGTCTACCATGAAAGATGTCGGTGTTGCAACCTACACGGCCTCCAATGGCAAGACTTACATTGGCATTGCCATCAAGTGTGAAGGTACGATTCGTAGTTAATAAAGTTTTGTTGCCCCGAGGAGCATCCCGCTCCCCGGGGCTTTTTTGCGTTTAGGCCAAAACTCCCCCAGTCGCCTGCGGCGACAGCCCCCTCAAAGAGGGAGCCTTTCGCGTCGGCAAAGCTTCCGGCTCAGGTGCAAAGCTTCCGGTTTCGCCAGAGCCTCCCTCACTGAGGGAGGTGGCAAACCTGCAGGGTTTGACGGAAGGAGTCTGCCCCGCCCCTCCCGGCGGCAATTCTGAATGGTTTCTCTGTCAAACCGTGTCGTTTTGTGGTACAATAAAAACGTATTCTGATGTGAACAGGAAAGGACGTTTCCATGCAGCTGTTTGAACTGGTGTCCCCGCGGCTGTTCCGCCCGCTGGCGGGGCCGAACCGGGCTTTTTATGCGGAATTGCTGCTTCTGCTCTGGGAGGAGTGCCGCCACACGGCGGATTACAGCATTTCCCGTGCGGAGGCCGTCTGGCGTGCCGAGGATTACTTTGCCGCACTGGCAAAGCCCCTTGCGCTGGATGCCGACGGTGCGGGCGATGAAGAAGAGCAGCCCACCCGCGACCCTCACACGCTGGCCGTGGGCTTTCTGCTGCGGCTGCGCCGCACCGGCTGGCTGGAAGAGCAGCCCGGCAGCTACGAGGGGGAAGCGTCCCTTGCCTTTGCGCCGGAGGTAACGCCGCTGCTGGAAGCGCTGGAAGAAATCCTGAATCCCCGCGTGGTTACCTACACCGGCAAGCTGTACAAGGCATGGCAGCTGCTGGGCAGCATCGGGCAGGAAAAAAGCCCCTATGAGAACGTTCTGCGGGAGGTGGACGCAGACCTTGACGCGCTGAACCGCTCTCTCCGGGCGCTCAACGCCTCCATCGGCCACTATATCGACCGGCTCACCCGCAACCGCACCCCGCAGGAGGTGCTGGAACTGTTCGACCAGTACGAGGAAAAGGTGGTGGCGGCGGCCTACCACCGCTTCAAGACCAGCGACAACCTGTTCAACTACCGCGCCTATCTGGAAGAGGAGCTGGACGACTGCGAGGAGAACTACCTGCCGCAGCTGGCCTTTGATTATGCCCGGGTGGAGCGCTGCGCCCCGAACGAAGCGACACCTGCCGTGCGTGCACTCATCCAGAAGCAGCGGGACGCGCTGGAAGAGATGAGCCTGCTCATGCGCGAGATCGATGCAAGCCACATCCGCTACCGCAAGCGGGCTGTGCAGCGGGCACAGTTCCTGCTGCTGAGCGACCGTTCTTCGCAGGGCAGCGTCACCGCCCTGCTGCGCCGCTACGCCGAGGACATCCGCACTCCGGAGCAGCTGTTTGAGCCGGACGACGGCCCGGTGGCAAAGCGGCTGCATCTGTACCCGGCGGCAGTGTTCGGGGAAAAATTTCTGTACCCGCCCGCTGCCCAGCGCACCGCCGAGCCGCTGGCCCCGGTGCGCACCGAAGTATTCGATCCGGAACAGCTCAAAAAAGAGCAGCAATTGCTGCTGGATTACGCCCGCCTTGCCGTTACCGAGGAGAACGTGGCCCTGCTGGCCCGGCAGGCCCTTGCCGCCCGCCCGCAGGTGAACGCGGCACTTCTGGCAGACGAATACCCGAACGATTTTGCCCGCATCATCGGCCTGCACACCTACTCGCAGTCGCCGCACCGGGATTATGACATTCAGCTCACCGGCAATTGGGTGGAGCGCGGCGGTTTCCGCTTTGAGGACTTTGTCCTCACCCGCCGCAGGGAGGAAGAAAATGGCAACCATTAACATGCTGGAAGAAACCGCAAACTACCTGCTGAACCACTGCTTCGTGCTGGGCGGCGTGGAGGATCAGCGGGCAAAATATCTTTATGTGCAGGACCATCTGGACGAGGTCCGCGCTGTGTTCGCCCCGCTGGGCTATTCTGTATTGCTGTACCCGGCACCCCTGCAGGCGGCGGCTTTGGTCAACGGCCACGAGGGCAGTCAGGCCCGGCTGCTGAAATACGAGAGCATCCTGCTTTTGGTATTGCGGCTTTTGTACCTGCAAAAGCGCGAGAGCCTTGCGGCCAATGCCGACGAGGTGCTGGTGACGGTGGAAGAGGTGCAGACCGAGCTGCAGAAGATGAATCTGCCCCGCCGTCTGGACCAGAAAACGCTGGAAAACCTCATGCGCACCCTGCGCCGGTACAATCTGGCGCGGCCTGTGGGGCGGCTTTCCGGGCTGGACAGCCGCATTGAAGTATTTCCCACCGTGCTGCTGGCCCTGCCGGATGCCGACCTTGCGGATGCAGCGGCAGAATCTGCCCGCACCCGCACAGAGCTTGGCCTTTATGAACGACCGGAAGAAGCAGGGGAGGGTGAAGAATGATCGAACTCAAACGGCTGAAGCTTATCAACTGGCACAACTTTGAAAATGTCACCTTCGACTGCGCACGGCTCACCTATATGATCGGCGTGAACGCCGTGGGCAAGACCACCATTCTGGATGCCATCCGCTACTGCCTGACCACCAACCGCAATTTCAATGCGCTGGGCAATAAAAAGAGCGGCCGCACCCTGCAGGGTTCGGTGCACGCAAAGCAGCGCGGCGAGAACGCCTACCGCCGCCCGGGCCATACCGTGGCCTACATCGGGGCGGAGTTCTGGGACAGCGTCAAGCGCACCCCCTTCGTCATCGCGGTGCGGGTGGAGTCCGAAGGCCCCATGCAGGAGCTGCACCCCGGCGATCAGACATGGTATCTTTCGGAGGACGGCTGCACGCTGGAACAGCTGCCCTTCATCGACCCCAAGACCGGTGCACCCAGCGCAAAGGAGGACTTCAAGCCCGCAACAGGCCGTCTCTCCTACACCCGCAGCCCCAGCGAAGCGCGGGACCGCATCTGCCGTGCGCTGGGCATCGGGCGCGCCTCCAGCCCCTTGGGCAAAAAGTTCAACGAGGTGTTCCAGATGGGCACCAGCATGGACGAGATCCCCAACTTCCGGGAGTTTTTGTACCAGTACATCCTGCCCCAGCCGGAGCTGGATCTGGACGCTTTGCAGGGCGACCGGCTGGAACTGGAAAATCTGCACGCCGTGCTGGCCGAAGCACAGACCCGCGCCGACGCGCTGGAAGAGATCGTGGATTTTGGCCGCGAAGCTGCCGAAAAGCAGACCCAGACCCTTGTGAACCGGGGCGCGGCGCTGCTGGCCCGCGCCGCTGCCGACGGCAGCGAACAGACCGTCTGGCAGGAGCATCTGGATGCGGGCCGCCGCCAGCTGGAACAGCTGAACGCCCGCTATGCCGAGGCCAAAAATGCCGAAGCGGAAGCCCGCCGGGCCTATCTTTCCGCCCACGGTGCTGCCAGCGCCAGCGGCGAGGGCCGGGCACTGGATGCCCTGACCGAGGAGCTTTCCCGCCGCAAAACGGCGCTGGATACCGCCGCACACAAAGCCGAAAAGGCAGAAAGTGCCCTTGCCCGCACCCAGAGCTTGCTGGCTGTGCTGCGCCGCAGCGGCTTTGCTGTCGGCATCAAGGCCGAAGAGCTGACGGCGGACACTCTGCCGCAGCTCACCGCATGGCTCTCCGCGCAGGAAAAACCGCTGGAGGAAGCCTATTTTGCTGCCCGCCAGAACACCGCCGCCCTGCACCGGGATCAGGCCGTGAAGCGCGCCGAGCTGGACGCGGTGTCCGGCGGCAAGTGGGTCTACCCCCACGGCGATGCCGCCACCCGGGTGCGGGATGCCGTGAATGCGGAACTCAAGAGCCGGGGCATGCAGCCGGATGCGAAAATTTTCTGTGAACTGTTGAACGTGGAGGACGAAAGCTGGCAGGACTGCGTGGAAGCCTGCCTTGGGGACCGCCGCTTTGACATCCTTGTGCCGCCCGCCCACTACGAAGCCGCCAAAAGCGCCTTTGTGGCTCTGAAGGACAAGGTAGGCCCCATCAGCCTGCTGGACACCCCGGGCATCCGCAAGGCCAACCGCCGCGCCGACAAGTACGGCCCGGACAGCCTTGCCGCGCAGGTGAGCAGCGAAAACCCGCTGGCTGCACAGTATGCCCAGACCATTCTGGGCCGCATCGTCTGCTGCGATACCCCCGATACGCTGGAACAGCATCCTGACAGCGCCACCCGCGACCTTCTGCGCCACCACCCCTTCCGGCTGGAACGGCTGCGCACTCCGCAGCGGTATATCGGTCTGGACGCACGCCGCGCCCGCGCCGGGGCGCTGGCGGCCGAGCTGGAAGCTCTGGGGGAAAGCGCCCGTGCTGCCGCCCAGACAGAACAGAACCTGAAAGCCGCCTATAACCAGTACCAGACCCTGCTGCGGGGCACGGCACTGGACGAGCTGGCTGCACTGTGGGATGCCCGCGCCGCACTGACTGCCGCACAGAATGCTGTGACCGAACAGGAAGCAAAGCTCACCGAGTGCCGCGAGAACCCGCTGCTGCAGCAGCTTTACAAGGAGGAAGAAGCCCGCGAAGCCGCGTGGGAGGCTGCCCGCGCCGCCGTGGAGCAGGCGGGCGGCGACATCCGCGTGTGCCAAAAGCAGATCGCCTCCTGCGAAGCAGAGCAGAAAAAGGCAGGGGAAACGGCACAGCAGAGCGCCGATGCTGCCCGGAGCTTCTTTGCGGCGCATCCACTGGTGGAGCCGCTGGCCCGCACCCGGATGCTGGCGCTGGCCCCGGCGGATAAGCCCCGCGCCGCCGCACAGGCTGCGGAAAAGGCGCAGGCCAAGCTGGACGATGCGCTGGCCGTCTATCTGACCGGCACGCTGGAACCGGCCCAGAAAGCCTACAACGAGCACTATGTGTGCGATTATCCGCTGGGCCTTGCAGGGCTGGACCAGTACCGCGCCCAGCACGAGAGCCTTGTGCGCATCGATCTGGAACGCTACGCCGCCCGTCTGGAGCAGGCCCAGCGGGACTGCAAGGACCGCTTCCGCAAGGATATCCTGTTCCGCATGAAGGACGATATCTTCAACGCACGGCGGCAGTTCCGGGAGCTGAACAAGGTGATGGAACAGTTGACCTACGGCGAGGAGGTCTACCGCTTTGAGCTGGAGCCCAGCCGCGACCCGCAGCTGGCGGCCTTCTATCAGGTCATCGTGGACAAGGGCAACCAGCAGATGACCGAGGGCGACTCGCTGGACAACCTTGCCGCCACCGCCGACCCTGCTTATGAGCGTCAGGTGGACGAGCTGATGGAAAAGATCATGGCGGACGTGGACGAGAACACCCGCGCCCGGCAGGAGGGCCGCACCGGCGGCGTGACCCTGTCGGACTATGTGGACTACCGCACCTATCTGGACTATGACATCAAGGTGACCAACCGGGTCACCGGCCAGCAGGCGTACCTGTCCCGGGTCAGCCGCGACTCCTCCGGCGGCGAGAATCAGGCCCCCTTCTATGTGGCCATCTGCGCCAGCCTTCTGCAAATTTATGAGAAGAGCGAGAACAGCATCCGCCTTGTGCTGCTGGACGAAGCCTTCAGCAAGATGACCAGCGACCGCATCCGCCCCATGATGGAGCTGTTCCGCCGCCTGCAGCTGCAGGTGCTGCTCATCTCCACCGTGGAAAAGAGCACCGCCATCCAGCCCTACTGCGACATCACTTACTCCATCGTCCGCCACGGCGATACCAACGCAATAGCGCCCTTTGTCCGCCTTGCGGCGGAATGATGTGCGCATTATATGCGCAATGATGTCTGCCTGCGGGGCATGATAGAATGTGCGATAGCACACATCATTGCGCAGCAACCTCATTTCTGCGCAGCAGAACATCATAAAAAAAGAAGCACGCATCTGCGTGCTTCTTTTTATTGCTACCGCAGTGGCAGCACATCTTCATCCTCGTTGATCTCTTCCATCATCCCATCCGCAAAGTACCAGCCTCTGCCGTACAGCGCCTCGCTGCCGTCGGCGCACAGGATATACGAGCCGTCCGGCAAAGCGAGAAAATGCCGCTTTTTGCTGTCGGCAAGGGCGATGTCCTCCACCTTCTGTCCGTCCAGCACATGATCCCGGATGAACTGGTAGTGGGGCAGGATGCGGGTCTCGGTCAGGCCAAGGCCGTTCATCCAGCGGGAGTAATGGGGGTCGGCGGCTTCGCCCGGTTCCTCGGGCGCGGCGTACACGATGTGGGCGGCGTTCATGCTGCCGGCACTCACGCCCAGCACGATGCCGTGGTAGTTGTGGAACAGCCCCGGCAGGCCCAGCTGAGCAAAAAAGTGATTCTGGGTGGGCACGTGCCCGCCGCACAGCATCACAAAGCCGCTCTGGGGCAGAAGAGAACCGATCTCCTCGGCATTGCGGGCATCGCAGGGGATGAGCGCCGTCAGGGGCAGGTGGGCATTCGCAAAGCTCTGGGCAAACACCCGGCACATCTCGTCGTTCTGCTCGTAGGCATAGGGGTCTGCCGCAATGGCAAGGCCCAGCACGGCGTGATCCGGCCAGACGGCCCGCAGGTTCGCCACAAAGTGGTTGCGCGTGTCCAGCACCGGAATATCCGGCCCCGGCTCAAAGGGGCAGCCGCTGGGGCTGCTGGTCAAAAACAATGTCATAATGATTCCTCATAAAAAGTGAATAAAGGCTGTGTCCATTTTAACACGATTTTGCTGCCAGCGGCAGAGCCAGAATCACCAAAAAAATCCCCCGCTTTTCGCCGTTTCGCAGAAAGCAGGGGATCTTATCAGGCCTTGCGGTAATGGAACACCTTGTCCTTGGTGAGGAGCATGGCTGCGCTCACGGCCAGAGCCGCCAGCTCGGCGGCGGTGACGGCCAGCCAGATGCCGTCGATGCCCAGCAGCAGCGGCAGCAGGAGAATGGCGATCACCTGAAACGCCAGCGTGCGCAAAAAAGAGATCAGCGCGCTGGTCACGCCGTCGCCCAGCGCCGTGAAGAAGGAGGACGCGTACACGTTGAAGCCCATGATGAGGAAGCTCAGCGCGTACAGCCGGAAGGCCCGGCTGGTCAGGGCCAGCAATTCCGCATCGTAGCCCACGAAAATGCGCGCCACACAGGGGATGATGAACATGGAAGCCAGCGTCAGGGTCACAGCCACCACGGCGATGAGCCGCAGGCTTTTCCGGTAGAGGTTGTGCACCTCGGCGTGGTTGCGGGCACCGTAGTGGAAGCTGACGATGGGCGCACTGCCCACGGCATAGCCCACGAACACCGCCACGAACAGGAAGGCCGCGTACATGATGACACCGTAGGCGGCCACACCGTTCTCACCGGCCAGACGCAGCAGCTGGTAGTTGTACAGGATATTGACCAACGACATGGAAAGGTTGGTCATCAGCTCGGAAGAGCCGTTGATGCAGGCATCCCGCAGGACTTTGCTGTAAAAACTGGTCTTGCACAGGTGCAGGCGGCTGGAGTTGCTGCGGTCGATGAAGTAGAACACCGGTAGTACGCCGCCCACCAGCTGGCTGATAAAGGTGGCAATGGCCGCGCCCTCCACGCCCCAGCCCCAGATACCCACCATCAGCACATCCAGCACCATGTTGGTGCAGCCCGCTCCCACGGTGAACCAGAAGCCGAGGTGCGGCTTTTCGGCGGTGACAAAAAAGCTCTGGAACATATTCTGCAGCGCAAAGGTGGGCAGTGACACCATCAGGATGCGTCCATAGCGCACCGCGTAGTCCAAAAGCTCCCCCTTTGCGCCCAGCAGCACGGCAATGGGCCGCAGGAACACAATGCCCAGCACCGCCAACACACTGACCGAGACCAGAGCCGCCAGCAGGAACAGGGTGAAATAGCGGTCGGCCTTTTTCTGGTCGCCCTCGCCCAGCGTGATGCCCACGATGGCGCTGCCGCCGGTGCCCAGCATAAAGCCGATGGTGCCCAGCAGCATAGGCAGCGGCATGATGAGGTTGACCGCCGCAAAGGCCGTCTTGCCCACAAAGTTGGAGACACACAGGCCGTCCACGATGCCGTAGATGGAGGTGAACAGCATGGTGCCGATGCAGGGCAGCACGAACCGCAAAAGGCGGGAATAGGTAAAATGATCGGAAAGCTGGATCCGCTGCTTGGACATGGCGTCCTCCTTTCTGCACAAGGTGCAAAAAACGGGCCGGATAAATGTCCGCGAGTACACGCCCGGCCTCGATCTGCTTCGTCACTACGGCAACGAAACCTCCGGCGGGGCGCTGTCTGCACGGCATCTTATCCGGCCCGTTTCAAATTACGTTGAAAACGGTCCTCCGATGAACTGAAAAAGAGCATATCAGAATTTATTTTTGTTGTCAAGGCAGAAAAATCAAAAAATCGGCATTCGAGGGTCAAAATTCATAAACTGTCTCTTTCCAACGTTTATCAAACCTGTTAGAATGATAAAAGTTTTTTATGGATCCGGAAAGGAGAACTCCTGTTTTGATGAAACGTTTTTATACCGCCATCGTGCGCCGCCGCAGGCTGGTGCTGGCGGTGTTTGCACTGACGGCTGTGCTGAGCGTGTTCGCTGTGCGTCAGGTAAAGGTGGATTACGATATCAACGACTATCTGCCGCCGGAATCCCCCTCCACCACCGCCATCGAGGTGATGAACGGTGCTTTCACCGGCGGCATCCCCAACATGCGGGTCATGGTGCGGGATGTGACGGTGCCGCAGGCGCTGGAGTACAAGGAAAAGCTTGCCGCCATCGATGGAGTGTCCTCCGTTGCATGGCTGGACGACAGTTTGGATGTGACAGTGCCTTTGCAGATGCAGGACACCGCCACGGTGGAGAGCTATTATAAGGATGGCTGCGCCCTGTTCACCGTGACGGTGGAGGACGAGAAGCGTCTGGAAGCCGTGGCTGCCGTGCGGGATCTGATCGGGGAGGGCAACGCGCTGGAGGGCGCGGCGGTCTCCACTGCCGTTGCCACCAACTCCACCGTGACCGAGGTGGCAAAGATCGCCGCCATCGCGGTGGTGTATGTGCTGTTCATCCTGATCCTGACCACCGATTCCTGGGCGGAGCCGCTGCTGGTGCTGACGGGCCTTGGCGCGGCTATCCTGCTCAACAACGGCACGAACCTCATCTTCGGCACCATCTCCTTTGTCACCAACGCGGCGGGCAGCATCCTGCAGCTGGCGGTTTCGCTGGACTACTCGGTGTTCCTGATCCACCGCTTTGCGGAGTGCCGGGCTGAAAACCCGGATGCCAGCCCGGAGGAGTGCATGGTGGATGCCCTGTGCAGATCCACCGGCTCCATCCTGTCCAGTGGCCTGACCACCGTCATCGGCTTTCTGGCACTGGTGCTCATGCAGTTCCAGATCGGCCCGGATCTGGGCCTTGCGCTGGCAAAGGGCGTGGTGCTGAGCCTTGTCACCGTGTTCACCTTTATGCCCGCGCTCACGCTGGCAGCGTATCAGTGGATGGATAAGACCCACCACAGGCCCCTGCTGCCCAGCTTTGACAAGTTTGGCCACTTTGTGGCCCGCATCATGCTGCCCATGGCGCTGGTGCTGGTCATTCTGATGGTGCCCAGCTATCTGGCCTCCAACTCGAACCAGTATTACTACGGTGCCGCCCACATGTTTGGCGAGAACACCCGTCTGGGTGCGGACACCGCCGCCATCGAGGAGACCTTTGGCCGCAGCGACACCTACGTTGTACTGGTGCCGGAGGGCGACACTGCCACGCAGCAAAAGCTTTCGGATGCATTGCACGCCATCCCGGAGGTGACCGGCATCCTTTCCTATGTGGACAACGCAGGCGCGTCCATTCCGCCGGAGTTCGTGCCCGGGGATACGCTGGGGCTGTTGGTCTCCGGCGGCTACACCCGCATGGTGCTTACGGTGGATGCCGACACCGAGGGCGATGGGGCCTTTGCGCTGGTGGAGCGGGTGCGCGCCACGGTGCAGCAATATTACCCGGACAATTATTATCTGGCCGGTCAGGGCGTGAGCACCTATGACCTGATGGACACCATCACGGCCGACATGGTCAAGGTGAACCTGCTGGCCATCGGCGCAGTATTCCTGATCCTGCTCCTCATGAAGCGCCAGCTGCTTTTGCCCATCATTCTGGTGCTCAGCATCGAGACCGCCATCTGGATCAATCTGGCCATCCCGTACTTCCGGGGCCAGTACGTGTTCTACATTGCCTATCTCATCATCAGCTCGGTGCAGCTGGGTGCTACGGTGGATTACGCCATCCTCTTCTCCGACCGCTATCAGGAGTTCCGCGAGACGCTGGGCCGCAAAGAAGCCGTTGCGGCCACGGTGTCCGCCGTGACCACCTCGGTCAGCACCACCGGCAGCGCCATGGCGGTGGTGGGCTTCCTGATGGGAGCCATTTCCACAAACCAGCTGCTGGGCCAGCTGGGCAATTTTCTGGGCGTGGGCAGTCTGGTGTCGCTGGCCATCGTGCTTTCGGCACTGCCGGGCTTTTTGTATCTGGCCGACCCGCTCATTATAAAAAAGAAAAAACAGCCGAAGGAGGCTTGACCGAGATGAAACATCGATTTGTGCGCCGGGTGTCGGCGCTGGCGCTGGCAGGCTGCCTGCTGGCGGGCAGCAGTCTGCCGGCCTTTGCAGCAGCCTCCGCTGCCAAGGAAGAGGTCATTTATGCAAATCTTACGGCCTCCGGTGCGGTGACCGGCGTGTACGCCGTGAACAGCTTTTCCGTGCAGGCGGGGGACACCGTTGCGGACCACGGCAGCTACACTGCCGTGCGCAACATGACCACGAGCGATGCCGTGGAGCAGAGCGGCGATACGGTCACGGTGCATGTGACCGAGGACGGCAAGCTCTATTATGAGGGCACCATGGACGCCGCCACGGCCCTGCCATGGGTGGTAAAGCTGACCTATACGCTGGACGGGGCAGAAATCAGCCCCGACGAGCTGGGCGGCAAAAGCGGTGCCCTTTCCATCCGGCTGCAGGTGAGCCGCAACCCGGACTGCACCGGCAGCTTTTTTGACGACTACGCGCTGCAGGTGACCATGAGTCTGGACACCGGCCTTGCCCGGAACATTGAAGCACCGGGCGCTACGGTGGCGAATGTGGGCAGCAAAAAGCAGCTCTCCTACATCCTGCTGCCGGGCGCGGACAGCGACGTGACCGTCACCGCCGATGTGACGGACTTTGCCATGGACGCCGTATCCCTGAACGGCGTGCGGCTGAACCTGAACCTCGACCTCGGGGATATGGACCTGACCGGGATGCTGGAACAGCTGCAGAGCGGCTCCGTTCAGCTGGACGATGGTGCCAACGCGCTGGCAGACGGCATTGCGCAGGTGCAGGCGGGCATCGACACCCTGAACGGCAATTCCGGTGCCTTGACCGGCGGCTCAGCCCGGGTGCGTGCCGCCCTCACCCAGATGCAGACCGCGCTGAACGGCATCTCTGCCTCCACCGACGAGCTGAACACCCTGCTGGATGCCTCCACCCAGATCCGGGACGGCATTGCCCGGCTGGATGAGGGCGCGGCACAGCTGGAGCAGCAGGTGAGCTTTGAAGCCTACAAGGCCATCCTGAAAGAGAACGGCCTTGACCTTGACGTGGTAAAGGAGGGCAACGCCAAGGCCATCCAGCAGCTGCAGGGCATGGTGTGGATGATGCCGCAGCTCAAGGATGTGATCCTGCTTTTGCAGGGGTCTACGGCCAACATCGATGCCATGCAGACCTATCTCGACACCGTGAACGGCGGAATTGCCCAGCTGCACGAGGGCAGCAGCACCCTGAACGGCAGCTACGGCGAGTTTGATGCCGGGGTGCGTCAGCTGGCCGGTGTGCTTACTGGGATGCTGGGCAATCTCTCGGTGCTTACCGACGGCGTGAACCAGCTTGCCGCCCAGTACGTCCAGCTGGACGACGGCCTGAACGCCTACACCGACGGTGTAGCCCAGCTGAAGGCGGGCGTTGCGCAGCTGGCGGAGGGTGCATCGCAGCTGACCGGCGGCACCGGTGAGCTGCGGGAGAATGTTTCCGGCATCGACATGGGTGCCCAGCTGGACGGCCTGCTGAACAGTCTTTCCGGCGGCGGGGAGGTGCAGAGCTTCACCTCGGCAGAGAACACCGAGGTGGGCGCGGTGCAGTTTGCGTTGCAGACCACTGCCATCACGGCCCCGGCCCCGGCTGCCCAGCCGGAACCGGCAGCTGTGACCCTGACCTTCTGGCAGAAGCTGCTCAAGCTGTTTGGGCTGTATAAAGGCTGATTTTTATGATACGGGGGATGCTTCCCGCACAGAGAGTGGTCGCGTGTTTAAAGTTTTATGCCTTTTGCAAAAGGCATCGCCGCCGGGTATGTTCTCTTTTGCGTGCCAAAAGAGAACCAGAAAGGACGGCGGTGCCCGCAGGGCATGAAAGCCCCAGTGGGGCTTTTAAGCCGCAGACCGGTTTGCGTAGCAAATACCGCGCGTTCAGCGCGGCAAGGTCTCCGCTACTTTCGAGGCGCGGGAGGCACGAACTAGGGGCTGCACGCCCCTAGTAACCCCAAAGAAGATGGGCTCCATACAAAAAATCCAAGCCGCTCCGCTAAAGGATTTTTTGTGTTCCGCCGATTTCAAGGCCCCTCAGCCGCTGCTGCGGCAGCTCCCCGCAGGGGAGCAGGCGCGCTTGTAAGCTTTGTACTCGAGCCAGTAACTTTGCCGCCCAGTCCTCTCCCGTGAAAAGCGAAAGCCGGAAAATCCGCAGATTTTCCGGCTTTCTTTCTATAAAAATAATCGTTCCGCTAAAGATGCCCAGAGCGAAGCGGAGGGCATTTTAAATCGTTTTGCGAACATCATTCAAAATGGTATTCCACCAGTTCGCAGTTTTTGATGCCCGCAGCTGCGTATTCCTCGTTGGTCATATCGTAGAAATAGGACTGTACCACCCGGGCGATGCCGTTGTGGGCCACCAGCAGATAGGTCTTGCCGGTGTCGGCCTTCAGCTCGTCCAGCAGGTTATAGATGCGCTGGGCCAGCTGCATCATGCTCTCGCCGCCGTCGTAGCGGTCGGCGAAGTGGGTCTTGGAAACGCGGAACTCGCCGCCGTTGCGGGGCGTGCCCTCGTATTTGCCAAAGCACTGCTCCCGCAGGCGCGGCTCACACCGGGCGGGCAGGCCGGTGGCCTCGGCAATGGCCATGGCGGTGTCGGCGGCGCGGGACAGGGGAGAGTACAGGATCTCATCGATGTGCACCCCGCTGGCCTTGACGGCTTCGCCCAGCTTCCGGGCCTGCTGGCGGCCCCGCTCGGTGAGGGGGCTGTCGGTCATGCCGCAGATCTTGTTTTCAACGTTCCAGACGGTCTCTCCGTGGCGGGTGAAATAAAGCGTATGCATGGGTGGCTCCTTACTGGTCGTATCCCGCCTCGATCTCGCGGATGCGGGTGTAGAAAAAGTCGTTGGCAGGGGTGGGCATCCCGTACTTCTTGGCCCGCTGGCGCACCACACCGGCAAACTCCTCCACCTCGGTGGGGCGCTTTGCCAGCACATCCTGCCGCATGCTGGGCATGCCCTCGGGGTTAAAGGTGGGCATCATGGCGTCGATGAACTGCACATCGTTGTCCGGCGGCAGGGGCACGCCCTCAAGGTTCGCCAGCCGGATGACCTCCTGCATGGCCGCGCGCATCATGTCCTGTGCTTCGCCGGGCTGGCGCAGGCCGCCGTAGGGCTGGTCAAAGGCGGCTGCGGCCTGATTCAGGCCGTCATTCACCATCAGCTTGTTCCACTGCTTGTAAAGGATATCCCCACAAGGCTCGTTGGCAATGCCGCACTCGTCCAGATAGTCAGCCACGGCCTGCACACGGTCGGTCATCTCGCCGCTGCGCTCACCGAACTGGATCTTGCCCGCCTGATTGAACACCAGCGTGCGCCCGGTGCGGGTGGCGTCCATGCCGATGGCAACGCTCCACAGGGTGTGGCCGGGATAGGCTGCGTCAATGTGCTCCTCGCTGGTGATGCCGTTCAGCACGCTGAGGATCACGGTGTCCGGCCCTACGAACTTTGCAATGTCCTGAATGGCCTGTTCCAGCACCGTAGCCTTGACGGCCACCAGAAGCAGGTCTACCGGTTTGCCCTCGGCAGGGGTGACGTAACGAAAGCTGCACGCTTCGCCGTTGCAGACGACCGGTTCGGCAGAGTAGCGGGCGATGCGATCCTCATCGGCAATGACCTGCACGCCGGGCATTTTGCGGCCGAACAGGATGCCCAGTGCGCCCAGACCGATCAGGGCCGAGGTTTTGATCTTTTTCATAAGTTCCTCCTGCATTTTATGCTTTTTTCAGTGTGCCGTCTGCGGTCAGGACGACCATGCTGCCCTCGTCGATGCCTAGGCGGGTGAGCTCTTTGTCCGGGTAGGGCAGGGTGCGCCGCTCCCCGGCGGGATCGGCCAGCGTGACATCGCACAGCACCGGCTGGCCGGCGGGCAGCTCCTCGCAGCCATACATCTGCTCTTCAATGCGCAGAACGCGGTAGGTAGTCTCCATAGCAGCTAAACTCCTTTTTATAAATACAGCATTTTTATTATAAAGCTCTGCGCGGGGCGCGTCAACCGCATTTGGCTTGACAGCCGGCCGCCCGGCTTGATAAAATAGGAATGATTTTTGGAACAGGGGGCAGTCACATGAATATTACGGAACTGCGTTATCTGGTGGCCATCCGCAAGTGGGGCTCGGTGAGCGCGGCGGCAAAGCAGCTGTATGCGGCCCAGCCCAATGTGAGCAAGGCGCTCAAGAATCTGGAAGAGGAATACGGCATCCGCATCTTTGAGCGCTCGTCCACCGGCATGATCCCCACCGAACAGGGACGGCATTTTATCCGGCAGGCAGAGCGGGTGCTGGACGAGGTGGACCGGCTGGATCTGGATGCCCGCAGCCGGCAGAGCAGCTGTGCGGAGCTGCGGGTGGTGCTGCCCCACGCCACCTACGCTTCCTACGCGACGGTGGATTTTTTGCAGCAGATGGCAGACAGCCAGCAGCTGCGGGTGCATATCCGGGAATCCGGCTCCATGGAAGCGCTGGACCATGTACTGCGGCGGGGCTATCATCTGGCCCTGCTGCGCTACGCGGAGGAGGACGAGGATTATTACCACCGCTACTGCGACCGTCACGGCCTGCACCGGGAGCCGGTGATGGAGTTTGAATACCGGCTGCTGACCAACCGCGAAGGCCCGCTGGCAAAGTGCGAAGTGACCGACATCACCCAGCTGAACAGCTATATGGAAGTCCTGCACGGTGATTTCCAGCTGCCCGGCGGTGAGGACAGCGGCCTGCGCTGGCATACGAACCCGAACCGCCGCATCCATGTGTACGAGCGGTGCAGCCAGTTCTCCATCCTGCAGAACCTGCCCAATGCCTATATGTGGGCGTCACCCATGCCCCGGCGGGCGCTGGAGCAGTATCATCTGGTGCTCAGGAAATGCCCGGCCCAGCGCCAGCGCATGAAGGATGTTCTGGTCTATCCGGACAGGGGGACCCTGCGCCCGGAGGAGCAGACCTTTGTGCAGCTGCTGCACAAGCAGGCGGCGCTGACCGTGAAATGACCGCCGAAACCGGTTAAGAACTGGCAAAACATCAGAATGCAGAAAAACCGGAAAGCAAAGGAATTTGGCCGACAGCCGCGGCGCTTTATGCGCTGCGGCTGTCTTTTTGTTGATAAACCGCACGAAAAAGAGACGAAGCATCGGCTAAAAATCTTTGCTGGTATATGGCCTTTGATATGCCCCTATACCAGAAGCATATTATCACTTTTATGAAAAATATGTTAACATAGACACAGAAAGCTGGCCGGGATGGATGAAAAATATGGAAAATACTTCCATGGTTCCGGCACAAAGAAAAAGGAGGTTTCTGGTATGATCAGTTTCTTACTCTGTCTGGCGATCCTGATCGTGGGCTACTTTGTCTATGGTAAGATCGTGGACAACACCTTCGGTCCGGACGACCGCGAAACGCCTGCTGTGCGCATCAATGACGGTGTGGACTACGTTGTGATGCCCCAGTGGAAGCTGTTCCTCGTTCAGCTGCTGAACATCGCCGGCCTTGGCCCCATTTTTGGTGCCATGCAGGGCGCATTGTGGGGGCCTGTGGTCTTTTTGTGGATCACCTTCGGCACCATCTTTGCAGGCGGTGTGCACGACTACTTCTCCGGCATGATGAGTGAGCGCAACGACGGTGCTTCCATCGCTGAGATCACCGGCAAATACTTAGGCCCTGTGATGCAGAACGTCATGCGCGTGTTCTCGGTGGTGCTGCTCATCATGGTGGGCACTGTGTTCGCGGTAGGCCCCGCCGGCCTGATCGTGGAGCTGTGCCATCAGAGCGGCGCTTCCGGCGTGCTCACCTCGCTGCTGTTCTGGCTCATCATCATCCTGGTGTACTACTTTATCGCGACCTTTATCTCCATCGACGCGGTCATCGGCAAGATCTACCCCATCTTCGGCATCTGCCTGATCATCATGGCCATCGGCGTCATCTTCGGCATCTTCACCAACCCTGCCTACACCATCCCGGAGATCTGGGATCACTTCGGCAGCATGCATCCGTCGGGCACCCCCATCTGGAGCTTCATGTTCATCACGGTGGCCTGCGGTGCGATCTCCGGCTTCCACTCCACCCAGTCGCCTCTGATGGCCCGCTGCATGAAGAGTGAGAAACAGGGCCACTTCGTGTTCTACGGCGCAATGGTCTGCGAGGGCGTCATCGCTCTGATCTGGGCCGCTGCCGGCTGCAGCCTGTACGAAGTCACTGGCGGCCTGAACACCGGTCTGGCTGAAGCACTGGCCATGGGCCAGTCCAAGGCTATTTATGATGTCTGCTCCAAGACCATGGGCGGTGTGGGCATCGCGCTGGCAATGATCGGCGTTGTGGTGTGCCCCATCACCTCCGGCGATACCGCATTCCGCTCCGCACGTCTGACTCTGGCCGACTGGTTCAAGATCGATCAGGATAGCTACACAAACCGCCTGAAGCTCTGCATCCCGGTTCTGGGCGTGGGCGCTTTCCTGGGCATCGGCAACGCACTGGGCTTCATCAACTACACTGTGATCTGGCGCTACTTCAGCTGGACCAACCAGACGCTGGCCATGATCGTTCTGTGGGCCGCCTCCATGTACCTGTTCAAGGAGAAGAAGAACTACTGGATCACCGCTGTGCCTGCCACCTTCATGAGCGCGGTCTCTTCCACCTACTTCATTCTGGCTCCCGAATGCCTGGGCGGCCTGCTGAACAGCAAGACCGCAGAGGGCGCCACCATTTACAACACCGCAGTGGCATACCCCATCGGTGTCATCTTTGCCATTGCAATGCTGGCCATCTTCCTCCACGCAACGAAGAAGGCAGCCCAGAAGGCATGACACGATATATACAAACATATATACAAATAATCTGCTGAATAAGGCACCCTCCGCTGAAATGGCTCGGCGGAGGGTGCCTTGTATTTTGCGGCGTTTCAGGCAAAGAAATCACGATTTGCGGAGAAAATCGAAAACGATTGAGCAACTTGCACAAAAACAGACTGGAAAGTTTGGCAGCAGCGGTTTTGACCGGTTCCGGGAAAGGTCTTTGCTGGAAAATTAAGAAAATTTGCCGTGAATGCGATAAAAATTCTTTGCAGGTATTCCGCAGAAGCATCTTGCCATATACTTTTTGATATGGGAACCATACCAGAAAAATATTAACTGCTTTATGAAAAAAGTGTTAACATGAAGCCAGAGATTGGTCAGAGCCGCAGCTGGGCACGCAAAATGCTGGCTGTGGTTTGAATCAAAAAGGAGGTTTCTGGTATGATTAGTTTCTTACTCTGTCTGGCGCTCTTGATCATCGGCTACTTTGTCTATGGCAAGATCGTTGACAACACGTTCGGACCGGACGACCGCGAAACTCCTGCTGTGCGCATCAACGACGGCGTTGACTACGTTGTGATGCCCCAGTGGAAGCTGTTCCTCGTCCAGCTGCTGAACATTGCAGGTCTGGGCCCCATCTTTGGTGCACTGCAGGGTGCTCTGTGGGGTCCCGTGGTGTTCCTGTGGATCACCTTCGGCACCATCTTTGCAGGTGGTGTGCATGACTACTTCTCCGGTATGATGAGCGAGCGCAACGATGGCGCATCCATCGCTGAGGTCACCGGCAGATACCTCGGACCTGTCATGCAGAACATCATGCGTGTGTTCTCTGTTGTGCTGCTGATCATGGTTGGTACCGTGTTCGCAGTGGGCCCTGCAGGCCTGATCGTTACCCTGTGCAAGAACAGCGGCATGTCCGGTCTGCTGACCACCACCCTGTTCTGGCTGATCATCATTCTGGTGTACTACTTCATCGCAACCTTTATTTCCATTGATGCCATCATCGGTAAGATCTACCCCGTGTTCGGCATCTGCCTGATCATCATGGCTGTGGGCGTTATCTTCGGCATCTTCACCAATCCCGCCTACACCATTCCCGAGATCTGGGCAAACTTCGGCAACATGCATCCGTCGGGCACTCCCATTTGGAGCTTCATGTTCATCACCGTTGCCTGCGGCGCTATCTCCGGTTTCCACTCCACCCAGTCGCCTCTGATGGCTCGCTGCATGAAGAGTGAGAAGCAGGGCCACTTCGTGTTCTACGGCGCAATGGTCTGCGAGGGCGTCATCGCTCTGATCTGGGCCGCTGCCGGCTGCGCACTGTACACCATCACCGACGGCAAGATGGCTGGTCTGGCCGAGGCTCTGGCTGCTGGTCAGTCTGCTGCCATCTACGACGTGTGTGCAAAGACCATGGGCGGCGTTGGCATTGCTCTGGCAATGATCGGCGTTGTCATCTGCCCCGTCACCTCCGGCGATACCGCGTTCCGTTCCGCTCGTCTGACCCTGGCCGACTGGCTCAAGATCGATCAGGACAGCTACGCAAACCGCCTGAAGCTCTGCATCCCGGTTCTGGGCGTTGGTGCTTTCCTTGGCATCGGCAACGCAATGGGCTTCATCAACTACACCGTGATCTGGCGCTACTTCAGCTGGACCAACCAGACGCTGGCCATGATCGTTCTGTGGGCTGCATCCATGTACCTGTTCAAGGAGAAGAAGAACTACTGGATCACCGCTGTGCCCGCTACCTTCATGAGCGCTGTGTCCTGCACCTACTTCGTGCTGGCACCTGAGTGCCTGGGCAAGATGATCAATACTTACGCAGACGGCAAGCTGGTCGCTTACAACACTGCCGTTGCATACCCCATCGGCATCATCTTTGCAATCGCAATGCTGGCACTCTTCATCCATGCTACCAAGAAGCACACCGCTTCTCAGAAGGCATAAGGATGTCTGCCGCACCGCATAAGCCTTAAACTCTGACACCCCCGCCGCTGCACCCCGCAGTGACGGGGGTGTTTTGACATAACAGACAAACCTTTTGTGCAAATCTTAGCAGCAGAAGGGGTTGCATTTTGAGGGCTGCAGTGCGAAAATAGAACCGGTGATTTTATTTGGAATGGCTGCAGTATCTGCGGCTGGACCGGAAACTAACAGTAAAGAAGGGAACTTCCATGATCTTCAAACCTGCACAGCTGGGTATGGCAAAGCTTGATCAACAGGAGCTGGTGGAGGACAGAAAGTCCTGCAAAAAGATCGGCCCCTGCGGCGTTGGCAAAAAGGCGCTGTACCTCAACAGCTTTTACATCGACCGCCGCTATTATCTGCCCTACGGCAGCATCAGCCGCGTGTTCAAGCGGGTGGCTATGAGCTCCGGCGGCTTTACCGGCAAGGGCATGTTTGCCTCCATGGCCTACCTTGTGGTGGAGTACGATGGCGGCAAGCAGAAGCAGTGCAACTTCAAGGACGAGCGGGATGTGGACAAGCTGCTGGAGGTGTTGGCCAAAGAGCAGCCGCAGATCCATCTGCTCAGCGCAGCCGGTGAGCAGATGCTGCAGAAGAAGGAAGCCGAAAAGGCCTCCCGCAAGCTGCCGGAAAGCGAGCTGACCGACGATGCCCGTCACAGCATCACCGTGCTGCGCAGGGCAAAGGAATATCTGGAAGCAAAGCCTGCCCTCTCCGATGAGCTCAGCGCAGCCGAGCGCCGCAAGCGTGCCCAGCTGCAGAGCAAGCCGGTGTACCGCTATGTGGCGCTGGCCATCTTTATCATGGGCATCGTCTCTGCGGCCTATGGCCTGTATGCCGTCACCACCCATACCGGCGGCTATGGCATCTACTTTGCGCTGTTCGGCTTTGCAGCCATCTTCCTGTTCTCCAGCTACAACATGCTGCCCACTGCCCACAACAACCACAGCGCCATCATGAAGCGGGCCGAGAAGGCCGAAGCTGCTATGGCAGAATACGTGAAGCACTACCCGAACGGTGCCTTCCCGGTGCCCAGCCATTACGCACATCCCATCGTGCTCAAGCAGATGGCCGATGCCATTGAAGAGGGCCGCGCCGTCACCGTGCCGGAGGCTTTGACTGCCGTGGAAAACCGCCTGAAGTCCCTGAACGCAGATGTGCAGGTGGAACAGGAGGAATACGACGAGGTGGTGGTCATCAAGGCGATGTTCCTGAACCACGATTATCAGTAAAAAGTAAGCAAAGAGGGCTTTTCCTTCGGGGAAGGCCCTTTTGTTTTGCTTAACTTCTTGCACAGCAGAATCGTTCGTTTTATAATGAAAAAGGAGAGTCTTTACACCCACGAGTGGAGGAAACAGCTATGGATATGGTCACCCTTGGCAGCACCGGCATCACGGTGAACAAAAATGGCTTCGGCGCACTGCCCATCCAGCGCATCTCGCAGGAAGATGCCGTCTATCTGGCCCGCAAGGCTTACAAGGCAGGCATCCGCTTTTTTGATACCGCCCGCGCCTACACCGACAGCGAGGTGAAGCTGGGCGAAGCCTTTGACGGCATCCGCACGGAAGTGTATATCGCCACCAAAACGGCAGCGCAGAACGCAGAGGACTTCTGGAAGGACCTGCACACCTCACTCACCAACCTGCGCACCGATTACATTGACCTGTACCAGTTCCACAATCCCGCATTCTGCCCGAAGCCAGGCGACGGCTCCGGCCTCTACGAGGCTATGCAGGAGGCCAAAGCCAAAGGCATGATCCGGCATATCGGCATCACCAACCACCGCCTGAAGGTGGCCCACGAGGCCATTGACAGCGGTTTGTACGAGACGCTGCAGTTCCCGTTCAGCTATATCTCCGGTGAGCAGGAGCTGGAATTGGTGAACAAGTGCAAGGCGGCAAATATGGGCTTTATCGCCATGAAGGGCCTGTCCGGTGGACTGATCACCAACAGCGCCGCAGCCTATGCCTTTGAGGCGCAGTTCGATGGAGTTTTGCCCATCTGGGGCGTGCAGCGTGAAAGGGAACTGGACGAGTTCCTCTCCTATATCGACAACCCGCCGCGTATGACCGACGACATCCGTGCCGTCATTGAAGGGGATCGTGCCGAGCTGTGCGGCGAGTTCTGCCGCGGCTGCGGCTATTGTATGCCCTGCCCGGCAGGCATCGAGATCAACAACTGCGCCCGCATGAGCCTGCTGCTGCGGCGTTCGCCCTCGGCAGAGCATCTCAGCCCCGCAGGTCAGGCCAAGATGAAAAAGATCGAGGGCTGCCTGCACTGCAACCGGTGCAAGGCCAAGTGCCCATATGGTCTGGATACCCCCGCCCTGCTGGCCCGCAACTATGAGGATTACAAGCGCGTTCTGGCCGGTGAAGTAAAAGTTCAGTAACACAAAAGCTCCTGCCCATTCAGACAGGAGCTTTTGTGCTTTATGCGGCAGCTTTTGGCTGCTCAAAAATCCTCATCGATTCTTTATAGCAGTGTGCGAAGTACACGATCTCGGCAAGGGCGGTCAGCGCCCAGCTGCAGGGGTACAGTGCGTACAGCGAGGGAATGGTGTGAAAGTGCGCGAAGATGGTGTATACCCAGATCACCCGGAACACGCAGGAACCCATTACCACAATAATGGTGGGCACCACAGTTTTGCCAAGTCCGCGGGAAGCGGCGATGGTGCAATCCATAAAGGCGGAGATGCAGTAGGCAAAGCCCATCACGCCCACGCGCTTCATGCCGGCATCAATGACGGCGCTCTCGGTGGTGAACAGGGCAAGGAAGGTGCGGCCAAAGAGGAACAGGCTTCCGCCCAGGATCAGGCCCACACCAAAGGAGTAGGCCAGACTGATGAAATAACTCTTCTTTACGCGGTCCGGCTTGCCAGCGCCGTAGTTCTGGCTCATAAAGCTTGCACAGGCCATATAGAATGCGGCCATGCAGTCGTAGATCATGGCATCGGCATTGGCGGCGGCGCTGTTGCCCTTGACCATGAGAGAGTCGAAGGAGTTGACCCCTGCCTGAATGAACAGGTTTGCAATGGCGAAAATGGCATTCTGGAAACCGGCCGGAAGACCAAGGCCCAGAATGCTCTTTGTTGTGGCGGGGTCCAGATGCAGCTTTTTGGTGTCCAGCACGTAGCAGTCCTGCACTTTGGTCAAAGCGTGCAGGATCAGCCCGGCAGAGGCGCACTGCGAAATGGCACTGGCCAGTGCCACGCCCATGACGCTTAACTGGCACACGATGACAAAGAACAGGTTCAGTGCAATGTTCAGTGCGCCCGCAATGGACAGGTACATCAGCGGCTTTTTGGTGTCGCCGATGGCGCTGAACACAGCGTTGCCGAAGTTGTACAAGGCCAGAGCGGGCATACCAAGGAAGTACACCCGCAGGTACAGGATGGCACCGGGCAGCAGGTCGTCCTTGGTGTTCAGCAGCCGCAGCATGAAGGGGGAACCCAGCAGGCCGACGAACAGCAGCACCACACCCGCGATCAGGCTGACGATGGCGGCGGAGTGGACAGTCTTTTCCACATCGTGCTCGTGCCGTGCACCGTAGAAGCGGGCTACCAGCACGTTGATGCCGCCGCACAGGCCGATCAGGAAGCCGGTGAACAGGCTGACGAGGATGCTGGTGGAACCCACCGCGCCCAGCGCTGTAGAGCCTGCAAACCGGCCTACCACGGCCACGTCCGACATGTTGAACAGCACCTGCAGCAGGTTGGAAAGCGCCAGCGGCAGACTGACCAGAAAGATCTGTTTGGCCAGAGGGCCTTCGGTCAGTGTTTTGGTATTTGATTTCATGTTCTCTTTTTATCCTTTAACCTAAACCGTGCCCGCGCACACCGGGGCACACCTCTATTATATGGGCCGCTGCGGCTTTTGCAAGATAGCATCGACATTTCATATTTGATTTTTTTGTGTGGCTGTGCTATACTACTTTACACCGATGAAATAAATATGTGCGATCGTAGCTCAGCTGGATAGAGCGTTCGGCTCCGACCCGGAAGGCCAGAGGTTCGAATCCTCCCGGTCGCACCAAACAATGAAAATCCGAGCCTTTTCTCGATAGGAGAAGGGTTCGGATTTTTTGTTTTCTTCGGAAATGACAATTCCGGCTCGTTCCAGACCGCGG